>JANNDV010000098.1:0-6936 GCA_031387975.1 Acaryochloridaceae cyanobacterium OTE_75_metabat_521
CATTGCCACGTACAGCAGCCGGAACTCCTCTGCAACTTTTAGGCTTTTGGCCTGTTGCCAAGCTTCGTGAGCGGAGGGGATGGGATAGGTGCCGTGGAGATTGGCACGGATCTGGGCACGGGCAACCTCTGCGATCGCATACTCTCCCAAGAACTGTGCTGTACCAGGTACGCGCAAACTGCCAGGAATTACGTTCTCGTGTAAAAACGGCAGAAACGCCACATCCCAATCTAGCCCTTTTGCTTTGTGCATGGTGATGAGGGTGAGCTGATGGGCGCGGGTGTAGTGGCTGTCGTCATTTTCTAAGTCCACAGCTTCAAATCGCTCTGTGCTGACAATGTCTTGGAGAATAGAAATCGTAGTGGTGAGGGTGGTGCGGACCTTGGGTACAGAACCTTCGCCATTCAACTGCTGCTGGAGCCTGCCAACGAGCTTATCAGCGGTGGCCAACTCAGCGGCATCGTAATGAAGCATGAGCGCCAGAAACGAAATGAGCTGATACAGCGGCAGCTCCCACCGAGCCGCCAAAAGCTTCACGCAGACCTCACGAATATCCAAAAGCTTTTCGTCGGTCTGGGCAGGTGCAAGAGGCCCAGGATATAAAAACTGTTCTGGTTCGTTGGCAATTTGGTTAAAGTCGTAGGTGGGCACAATCTGACGTTTTGCCAGGGTAGTAAGCGCTACTTTAAAGTATTCGGTTGAGTGGGGGCGCGCCAAAAACTGGAGCATTGAGAGCATCTCGTTGGGCACATTAGAGCGGCGGTCATTGGCTCCCACGTCGTAAATGGGGATATTAGCATCTTCTAAATTGACCGATAGCCCATAGCGCTTGGGGTCACTCAACACCGCTGCTAAAAACCGAGCCTGCTTATTCTCGCGCACCAAAACCGCAACCCGAAAGTCAGGGTTTTGGCTTAGCACCTCGACTACGCGCTGCCCAATTTGCTCTGCCGTGCGATAAATATCAGACGGGAAATGCAGTTCCACTCCGTGACCTAAAGGCGGTGGGTTAGCAACGGATTCTTCTTGGGGGACAGGAAGAATAGTTTGTGGCTGAAAAGGGCGCTGTGCCGCATTCACTAGAGTGGATTGATTCGCCCAGGTCAGCATGTAGTTTGCCGCGTCCATAATGGGCTGACAGCTCCGCGCTGATTGCGTCATCTGGGCGAGGTGATTTGCTTGCGCCTGTTCTTGGCAAAACTGTCGAAAATAGATGGGGTCGGCAGGGGTAAAGGTAGAGTTAATGGCCTGATTGGGGTCGCCGACGCGGATGAGGTTGAGCTGTGAAGGGTTTTGCGGCTGCGCCGCTAAAGACTCGAGCAGCTTTGATTGCAGGGGTGTAGAATCTTGCGCCTCGTCTTCAAAAACTGCAAAAATCTCTTGCTGAAAAACGGCCAGAATTTGCGGATCTTCTAGCACCCGCAGCGCCCCTAAGATCATGTCGTCATAGTCAATCCAGCCCGATAGCCGCAGCAGCGTATTGTACTGCTGGTAGAGACCACTGGCGATCGCCAAAATCGGCAATTCATCGCTAATCTGACTAGAGAACGTGGCGAGATCTTCTGGCGTTAAGCCCGAGCTTTTGGCTTCATGAATGGTGGTATGGGCAAGGGCAGGCAAAATATCAGACCGCAGAGCAGACTGTCGCCGCAGTTGCTCTCCTTCTTCGCTGCTGAGGGCACCCATTTCTAGGAGAAGGCGAAAAAGATGGGGCTGCGCCTGAATCCACTGCTCTACACACTGGCGCAGTAGCCGATGGCTTTGGTAGGGCGAAATGAGGGTGGCGTTGGCTAAATCTAGGCCAGACTGCTGGGGATAGCGAGACGCGATATTAAGCGCCAGACTATGGAGCGTCTGAACCATAAACCCCGTTTGGGGTAAATCCAGTTCTTTGAGGAAATACCGTACTTTTTGCTTGAGGTTGGCGGCAGCCGAACGCGTGAAAGTAACAAGGACAAGCTGTTGAGAATAGCTGAGGTGATTGCGAGCAATGGCGATCGCCGCCGCTGCCGCCATCCCGTAAGATTTACCTGCACCAGGCACCGCAGACACTGCTAAACAGCCGCCCTTCCAGTCTGCCATCTCGTGCTGTCCTGGTCGCAAAGACTGATAGAGCTGCGCGAGCCGTTGGTCTAAGGCGATTGATCTAGCCTCTGGCGAAGCAGTAGCAGTATGGATCATAGGGTTGCCACAAAAGCCCAAGCATAGGCGAGGAGAAGCTTGCCAGTTCCAAGATTGTGCATCGAATGCATGTACCCCCCTGGGAGCAAACACTCAAGCCCTAACCTCAAGATTAGGCAAGCTCTACTCCTTTGCAGGATTTCTCCCTTGTGTATCCTACTGGATTCAGCGCAGTTGTTGAGTTCTCTAAGAACTTAAGTTCTTCTTTATGCTGTTCTGAGCGTTGCGATCAATTTTACATTGCCGTTTAAGGCTGCATAGACAAATCCATTGAGCTGCCGAGTTTATAACAAAGGCAATTAGGTCATGAAGTCTTAAAAAAAGATGAATGATTGTGATTAATATCAAATTAACTTGAATAACGGAGTCACAGGGGATTTTATAAAGATTTTTGGTGTTTTTACTGTATCTAGCGGATCTTTCGGTATTTTGGGTTTTAGAGTAACGATAGATATATCAAGTTTTTGAGCAAGCCGTATAGATATTTGCCTTAGATTTAGGCTTGTGTTTACACAGCTTGCGCCAGTGGGGGTGATTGACAGTGAAGGGGCGGTGTTTTAAAGCGCTGCTGCCCTAACGTGACTGAATCAAAACCATGCAAGATGCTGGATAGAGTGTATGACCCATATCGTTGATGCTTTAGGCAGTAGCCTACCGAGGCTAAGCACAATTTTTTCTAGGTTCAGCGGCGTTCCGCTTGCGCAATTTGATGCCAGCAGTATTGGGCTAAGCCCCGATAAGTTTGTGCCCGGACTGCTGAGCGCGATCGCCATTTTAGTGATTGGCATTATTTTGGCCTTTATCGCCAAGGGCATTACGGCAGGGTTGCTCAAGCGCACAGGGCTTGAGCGACAGTTATCTAGGCTCATGAGTGACCCAACGGGGAGCGGTGTCTCGCCCCTCCAAGTCGAGAACTGGATTGCCAGCATTGTCTTTTGGCTAATCATTGTTTTTACGCTCGTGGCGGCGCTCCAGGCGCTGAATCTCACGGCTGTTTCTGTCCCGCTCCAAAATTTCCTCAATAAGATTACGGAGTTTTTGCCGCCGTTGGCGGGTGCGCTTTTATTGGCAGGCATTGCCTGGGCTTTAGCCACCGTCGTTAAGCTGATTGTGGTGAGGGCTTTGCAAGCCTTTGGGCTAGATGCTCGCCTTCAGCAGCTTAGCGGCTCCTCAAGTGCCGAACAGCCTGCCCTCAGCGAAACCATCGGCAATGTTCTGTATGCCCTGATCTTTCTGCTATTTTTGCCCACCATTCTAGACACCCTTGGGCTAACGACTTCAGCGCAGCCTGTGCTGGCTTTACTCAATCAGGGGTTGGCAGTTCTACTCAACGTCATTGGCGCTGGCGTGATTGCCGTCATTGGCTGGTTTCTCGCTCGATTTGTGGGTCGCTTGGTCACAAGTCTGCTATCTGCAACCGGAGCGGACGCCTTGGGCAGAAGCATTGGACTGAACCCCACCACGGGCGGTCAATCACTGTCTCAGATTGCAGGCACTGTGACCTATATTGCCATTTTGATTCCGGTGGCGATTGCCGCGCTACAGGTGCTCAAGATTGAGGCGATTTCAGTTCCTGCGATCGCCATGCTCAATCAAATCCTCAGTGCGCTGCCCAAGATTTTTACCGCAGGGGTGATTTTGGCGATCGCCTTTTTTGCAGGTAAGTTTGTGGGGCAACTTGTTACTAGCCTACTGAGCGGACTGGGCTTCAACAACATCTTTACCCTATTAGGACTCCCAACAGCATCTACGACAGCGCAGCCCTCCTCTGCTCGATCTCCCTCTGAAATTGTGGGGATTATTATCGTGGGTGGCATTGTGCTGTTTGGGGTAGTAACGGCAACCGATGTACTGGGCTTACCTGCACTCACCGCCATTGTCCAGAGCCTCATTCAAATTCTGGGTCAAATTATTAGCGGACTGGTTGTCTTTGCCGTTGGGCTTTATCTGGCGAACTTAGCCTTTAATCTCATCGCCAGCTCTGGCAGCGGGCAGTCTCAAATTTTAGGCCATACCGCTCGCATTGCCATCATTGCGCTGATTGCGGCAATGGCACTGCGTCAAATTGGGGTGGCAACCGATATTGTCAACCTGGCCTTTGGTCTGCTGCTGGGCGCAATCGCAGTGGCGATCGCCCTGGCCTTTGGCTTGGGAGGACGAGACATCGCCGCTGAGCAGGTGCGGGAATGGTTAACGAGCTTTAAGCAAGCGCCAACTTCGAGTCCTGTGACTCCCCCCAGCAATAATCCTATTGATGACGATGGGGCTTGGCCTCCTTCTCCTATGATTTAATAAAATCCAATAAAAAAGGGCACCACAAGAGGTGCCCTTTTTTATTTTGCGCTGTGGTTAGTCTTTCTCTAACCAGCTAAACATTGCGCGGAGATCTTTGCCCACTTCTTCAATGGGATGTTCTGCTTCACGGCGACGCATGGCGGTAAAGCCTGCTTTGCCGGACTGGTTCTCTAGCACAAACTCACGGGCAAACTGACCCGTCTGAATTTCCAGCAAGACCTTCCGCATTTCAGCCTTGGTTGCATCATTTACGATGCGAGGGCCACGGGTAAAGTCGCCATACTCAGCGGTATTAGAGATGCTGTCACGCATCTTGGCGAGGCCACCTTCTACCACCAGATCTACAATCAGCTTCACTTCATGAAGGCACTCAAAGTAGGCCAATTCTGGCTGATACCCTGCTTCGACTAGGGTTTCAAAGCCAGCCTTAATCAGCGCACTCAGCCCGCCGCAGAGAACCGCCTGTTCTCCGAATAGGTCGGTTTCGGTTTCTTCGCGAAAAGTGGTTTCGAGTACCCCTGCGCGGGTGCCACCAATGCCTTTGGCGTAGGCCATTGCGCGATCGCGCGCCTGACCAGAGGCATCTTGATACACCGCAAATAGTGCCGGAACCCCTTGACCTTGGGTATAGGTACGACGCACCAAATGACCAGGGCCTTTAGGAGCCACCATGACCACATCCACATTTTTGGGTGGCAACACTTGGGCGAAGTGAATATTAAAGCCGTGAGCAAAGGCTAGAACCTTTCCTTCTGTGAGGTAAGGCTCAATTTCATTGGTGTAGACGGTCTTCTGAACTTCATCGGGGAGCAAAATCATGATGAAGTCAGCGGCCTTAGCAGCATCCGCAACGGAATGCACCTTTAAACCAGCATCTTCCGCCATCTTGACGGACTTACTGCCTTCGTATAGCCCCACAATGACATTGACGCCGCTGTCTTTCAAATTCAAAGCGTGGGCATGACCCTGGGAACCATAGCCAATAATGGCGATTGTCTTGTTTGTGAGTAGATCTAAATTGGCGTCAGCATCGTAGTACATGCGGGCCATGAGTAACTGTCTCCTTCCAGCGGGCGCGGGTTGCAAACTTATTATTTTACTCTGAAGTGTCTCACTTCAGAGCACTCAAGACGCACATCGTTTAGGATTTGGTGCCTGGTGACGGATTCTCCGAAAGAGCATAAGTTTTAAGCGTAAGGACAAAACCACCCTTAACGTATTGGAAACTTGATCGCCCATAACTTCAAGGGTCGCGCCTGTCATAAGACTGCTATCTTAGCTTTACGACAGCAAAAGCAGGTTCTGGGGATTTTAGGGTTGGGCGGCTTTTCACCAGAAAACGATAGAGACAGGAATGAAGAGTCAATCACGTCTTAAAGAACTGGATCGGCGATTGGATAAAATCCACGCTTCACGATCTCAAAAACATAAAATCAAAGCAGAAATTAAGCAGCGATTTGGCGGAACCTGTGCCTATTGTGGATGCACACCTCGGTTTTTAACGCTGGATCACGTTGTCCCTCAAACCCAGGGCGGACTTAACGTGAGATCCAACCTCGCCGCAGTTTGCCAACGCTGTAATCGAAGCAAAGGGAGTCGCCCACTTTGGTTATGGTGGCAAGCTTCTTCTTGTTGGAATGAGGAGAGAGCCATTCGGTTTGCCGAAACCGTCCTAGTTTGCAAGATTGCAACGTTTCCCTTGAGTTAAGAATAAAACACTCAAAACCGCTGGTGGGGTCTAACGGCATCTGCATTACCGGACAGCGATACACATCATTCCCTAATTTCCTAAAATCTCTCGCCTTGGTCTCAATCATTCTCAATTTCACGTTTCCCTACCCCTGTGCCACCGCAATCTCAGGCAAAGCACCCTGCATTTTGCCTAACCACTCAATCAAATGCTCCAGTTGCTGATCGGCCTTCAGCATGCCTAAGCCGCGTACCGTTACTTTACCTGTGCTGAATACGAACCGCGATCGCAGATGTTCTGGCAAGTTCTCCGCCAGCAAATTCCACGCAGGTTCCTCCATCGGAGTTTCTAAAATGACGTGCTGTTTCGCTTCTGGCTTAATGCGAGAAAACCCTAGGGATTTTGCAATTTGCTTGAGTTCCACAATGCGGATGAGTTGCTGAGCGGCAGACGGTGGGGAACCATAGCGATCGCACCAGTCCACTACAATTTGCGTAAGTTCTTGCTTGGAATTGGCAGAGGCCACGGCACGATAGGCGCTCATTTTTTGGTCGAGATCGGGGATGTAGTCTGAGGGGATAAAGGCCGTGAGACTGAGGTCGATTTGAGTATCGTCTACCTGCGGGATGGCCTGACCGCGAATTTCGTTGATGGCCTCTTGGAGCATTTCCATGTAGAGGTCAAAGCCAATCACGTCCATTTGACCGGATTGTTCTGCGCCCAGTAGATTGCCTACGCCGCGAATTTCCATATCTCGCATTGCAAGCTGA
>JANNDV010000154.1:0-9802 GCA_031387975.1 Acaryochloridaceae cyanobacterium OTE_75_metabat_521
CGCGGTGTACAGCTCATCGGCACCGCCCACGGCAACCATCTCGACAACCTCATGAAAAATCCAACCCTCTCGGATTTAATTGGCGGCATCCAGTCCGTCACCCTGGGCGATGATGAGGCAAGACGGCGGGGCACCCAAAAAAGTATCTTGGAACGCAAAGCCCCGCCCACCTTTGAAATTGCGATCGAAATGCTAGAGCGTCAGCGCTGGAATATTCACGAAGACGTGGCAATTTCAGTCGATAACCTTCTGCGCGGACGCGTCCCCGTCCCCCAAGAGCGCACCGTAGATGAGCAGGGCGAGGTTAAAATTACCCACCCGCCGCAAACGCAGTCCTCAGCCGCCAATGCAGCCTCAGAACTCGATGCACTGCGATTTGCCAAAACCGGATGGGGTGGCGCAGGCCGGATCCAGCCCTTGCCCCTGACGTCTTTGGCCTTACATGAACCTGGGTCTAACGTACGAGACTTTCAGGCGCTCTTAGATAATTCATTCCGGCAGCCGCCCTCCGATGAATTAAACCAAGACTTTGAGCGTAAACAAGGTCCCAATGGCGAAGACCTCCCCCTCCATGTTTATCCCTATGCGGTGAGTCGATCGCAGCTGGATCAGGTGATTCAAACCCTGCGGTTGCCTGTGGTGTTGACCAAAGATATTGACCATGCAGATGTCGTGTTTGCGCTGCGATCACATGTCAAAAGCCACGCCAAACTGAAGCAAGTTGCCCGCATTAAGCAGGTGCCCATCATCAGCATTAAGTCCAACTCCATTCCGCAGATTGCCAGAGGTTTGCGGCGACTGCTCAATATGGATGATCCCGATGCTGAAGTATTAGACATCAATATGTTTTCGACAGGTCGCAACGACGACGAAATGGAAGCTCTCGAAGAAGCGCGATTGGCGGTTGAGCAAATTGTGATTCCCAAAGGCCAGCCTGTAGAGTTGCTGCCGCGCCCTGCTCTCGTCCGTAAGATGCAGCATGAGCTAATCGAACACTACCGACTTCATTCCCAAAGCTTTGGCGAAGAACCCAACCGTCGCCTGCGAATCTATCCGGCCTAATAATCTTAATCTCGTGTTTCGCTTATCTTTGAAGAATAAGCTTAGAGATCTTTACCTTTAAAGAAGACGTTTATGGATGCTCAGCAACTTCAGCAGAGATACACTCAAGGTGAGCGTCTGTTTATGAAGGTAAGCTTAGCCAATACTGACTTAAGCTTGCTAGAGCTAAGCCATATCAACCTGAGTGGGTCAGATCTGAGCAATGCTGCGCTCCACGGCGTCAACTTTATCTGTGCAAATCTTACGCGCGTTAACTTGACTAAAGCCAAGCTCATTGGCGCAGACCTCAGCGGAGCAGATCTGAGTTTCGCTAATTTAAGCCACGCATTACTCAGCTCAGTTGACCTAGCAGGTGCATCTCTCTGTGGCGCAAGCCTAGAAAATGCAACTCTAAGTCACTCCAATCTCAGAGGTGCAAACCTCAAAAATGCAAATCTCTTCAAGGCCAACCTCAAAGGTGCAGACCTCAGAGGCGCAGACCTGATGGGTGCCAATTTTAGACAAGCAGATCTAAGGGACGCTATTTTAGAAGACCCTGCTGATGTGTAAAGGCTTCTAGGTACCAGTTTTAGTTGCCAGTTCTAACGCGCATCAGCGGTTGACCAAACTCAATGGGTTTACCGTTTTCAACCAATATTTCCATCACCTCACCATTAATTTCAGCCTCTAGCTCATTCATGAGCTTCATGGCTTCAATGATGCAGATGGCTTGGCCTTTACGGATGACATCCCCTACTTCAATAAAAGGAGGTTCATCAGGGCCTGACGCTCTATAAAAAGTGCCGACCATAGGCGACGTCACTTCAACCCAGTTTTTATCGACCATGCCAGGGGCGACAGGGGCTAAAATCAGGGATACGGGTTCAGTTGCCGCCACTGCGGTTGGTGCGGCAGTAGCGGTTGGCACTGCTGCTGCTGAAGAGGAACTGCCTTTGCGAATCGTCAATTCAAAATCGCTGCTTTTAAGGCATAGCTCTTCAACATCCGTTTGGTTAAGGATGGCTAGCAGCTCACGAACCTGGTTCAGATCAAATTCCACAGTTACCTTCCTTCATCACGACCCTGATTCACGTCCTAAATAGGAATCGCTGCGGGTATCAATTTTGATGCGCTCTCCAATGGTGATGAAGAGGGGAACCATCACTTGGGCACCCGTCTCTACAATTGCGGGTTTGGTGCCGCCTGTAGCAGTGTCACCCTTAAGCCCTGGGTCGGTTTCGGTAATCACAAGCACGACTGAGTTGGGCAGCTCCACTTCTAAGATTTGCTCTCCCCAACGCACCACGTTGACTTCCATGCCTTCTTTAAGGTATTTGACGCGATCGCCAATTTGAGCCTTGGTCAGGTTGGATTCTTCGTAGGTGTCCATATCCATAAAAACGTATTGCTCACCTTCTTTATAGGTGTGCTGCATGACGCTTTTCTCGAGATTCGCCTGGGGCAGCGATTCCCCCGCGCGGAACGTACGCTCAATCACGCTGCCCGTCTGAGCATTTTTAAGTTTGGTGCGCACAAAGGCCGCCCCTTTACCAGGCTTAACGTGGAGAAACTCCACCACCCGCCAAACTGAACCATCTAACTCAATGCTTACGCCGGATCGAAAGTCATTACTTGAAATCATGAAGCTTCTGCTTGGCAAGAACAATCGGCATCTCATTTTACCGTTGTTGGGTCGCTCCTGCACTGGCGGCAAGATTCAAATTTTTGAAGCCGAGTTTGAAAGATTGGGCAACCTATGGGATATTTCTGCCAAACGCGCTAAAGTCTCAACCAAGAGCCTTCATCTGCACTATGGCAATCATCTGTCCAGCTTGCTTTCACCCCAATCATTCTGAGTCTTTGGCCTGCGGCAAATGCGGCCAAAGTTTTGACAATCGTGACGCCTGTGCGGCTTGTAGCGCCACTGTGTTTGCATTTTCGCGCTTTTGCTATCAGTGTGGCGTCTCGATTCAGCCCGAGCGAACCACGCTCCACGAAAACACGGGCGACTTGGATCCCTCTACTAATATGCTGACGGGGGATATTCTTGAGCACGAAGGTGACGAATCTTTAGCAACCACTTTTCATCGTCATGGCGTGCGGTTGCTGCATCGCCCAACCAGCGTATTTTATGATCTGCCGTTGCTCTCGAGTCCTATTAGCATTGGCAAGCGCAGTGATTCGTTTGTGCCAGATCTAGACTTTCGAGACTTACCGGAGGCTGAGTTTATCTCTCGTAACCATGCCCAAATCTCTTTTTCGCCACAAAAGTTCTACATCGAAGACTTGGATAGTAAAAACGGAACTATGCTCAATGGCGTACCGCTTCCGCCAGCGCAGCCGCAGACACTAGCGTTTGGAGACCATATTTGCTTTGGTGGGTCTGAGGCGTTTGAATTTATCTTTATTAAAGACCAGCCCATCAACCTAGAACATCTACGAATGATTTCTGGCAATGATCGCGCTTTTGAACTAGAGCTGTTGACCTCTTATAAAGACTCTGTAACCAACCTTCTCAATGAGCTGCACCAGATCATTGAAACCCGAGCGTTTGGGGCCGTAAAGCCATTGGCTAGCCAAGTGGCGATCGCCAGCTATAACGTGGGCGCTGACGTGATGAATCTCTTGGCAAAACAGATGGAAGATCAGGCGTTTCAGCAGGCGACACCCGTGTGTGAAAAAACGCTGAACTCCATGCGAGAAGGGTTGATGCAGATTGATCTGTTTATGAAGGTCTTTTATGGGGTTTAAGCGCCCAAGTTAAGCGCCCAAGTTAGGAAAATGAGCCTGAACCCAGGCAATCGCCATTTCTCTCGTTTGAATCACGTCATCGAGCGTCGCCACTAACACCGCATCTAACATCGCCTTAAATTGAGGCCCCCGTGGGTACCCAAGCTGAATCAGATCTTTCCCTGTCAGCAGCGGCTTAACAGCTTGCCAGTGAGTGAGGTATCGCCAAATCTGTCGTCGCACAGGAACCGCCGCACCCGCCGCCAGCTCAATGAGCAATGGCAAATCATAGGGTTTAAGACGCGCCACAATTTGACTGGGTGATATCACAGTCTCTAATGCGGCGATCTGTTCTTGAGCTGCCGTAAAAAGATTGAGGCGAACCTGCGTTACATCCGGCAAATGGAGCTGAACTGCAACCGCACTGCGATCGCCTTCTGGCAAGGTTAGCAGCAGCAGCTCCAAAATTAAGAGCCACGGGGCAATCCATTTTGCTTGGGGGTCAAAATAGTTGCGCCAGCCTAGGGCAATATTGAACCGCCGCCACCCGTCAGAATTAAGGCTAAGGCTGGGGTGAATGCACTGAAGTGCACCGAGATGCACCATTAGCTTTAGGGCATCTGACCAGTTCGGCAGCTTAAAAATATACTTGAGTTCATTTTGGAGCCGTGACTGGAGCGCGGGTGCTTTGCCGCCATTTTTGGTGATGTGCTGATAGATGCCGCTGGCGATCGCATGGCGAATATAGGCTTCGGTTTGTGGCTCTAGGGTAAACCCAAGGCGGGTGGCAAAGCGAACCGCCCGAAAAATGCGGGTGGGGTCTTCAATAAAGCTATTGGGATGCAGCACCCGAATTTGTCGCTGATTGAGGTCTTCTAACCCACCAAAAAAGTCTAGCAATTCAGCCGTCTGGTGATGCTGTAAGCCCTGACGCGTCAGGCGAAGCGCCAATGCATTTACCGTAAAGTCGCGTCGATAGAGATCTTGGCGGATGGAGCTAGCCGTCACCTCTGGGTTAGCAGCGGGATACGGGTAAAACTCACTACGAGCCGTGGCAATATCGACCGTAAAGGATCCAATATCGGCATCGTCACGCCAGAGCAGAGAGGCCGTTTGGAATTGACCGTAGACCTGGAGCTGTACCTGAGGGAAGTGGCTCTGAAGTTGATGGGCTAACTCAACCCCCGCCCCTTGGCTTTTCTGGGTATTTTCGCCATCGACAACCAGATCAAATTCTCGAAAAATGACGGTGCCATGCTCTGGCACCAGCAGTAAATCTCGCACCGCACCCCCCACCAAGTAAAGCTGCCAGCCTTGGGATTGGGCTGCGGCTGCGGCTACTGCCAAAATCTCCCGTAGTTTAGGTGGTAAAGCCTGATCAAGGCGCTGGGGAATTGAGGTGCAGGCGGCGGCATCAGCGGTAGGCAAATTTTGGCTCCGGATATTTTTGAGATGGTGGAGCTGTCTCAATAAATCGGTACGCGTCACAATGCCCACCAACTGCTGGTCGCGCAGAACGGGCAGACGACCAATATCATAAGTCACCATCAATGTCTCAATCTCAGGCAGCGTGGTTTCTGGTGTGATGGTGCGGACGGGGGCGCTCATGTAGCCTTTCACGGGCGCATGACCAAATCCATGATGCAGGGCAATATCAAGGTCGCGTCGAGACAAAATGCCCACGAGCTGCCCGTCTGCATCCACCACCGAGAGTCCTGAATGTCCGTACCGCAGCAAAATCCGTCGCGCTTGGTCAATGGCGGTCTCGGGCAAAATGGTGCGCACGGGGGAAGACATAACGTCAGCGGCGATCGCAGGCAATGGCACCTGCCCCACTAACTGCTCTACCAACTGCTCTAAAACAGACTGCGGATCTTCACTGGCGAGAGTCGCCGCCGCAGCCTGAGGGTGTCCACCGCCCCCAAGGGGTTTGAGCAGAGTGGTCAAGTCCACACCATTCATGCGGCAGCGACCAATCACCGTGAATCTTGCTTTTTGAGAACTGCGGGTTTGGTAGCAGTGGCCCAGCAGCAGCGCATCACTTTCACTCAACACCATGAGCTGCGAGGCCAAGCTCGATAGCCCCTGGACATGATGGGGGGTTGAGAGCAGCACCCAGGCAATCCGCTGACCATGAACGGTCTGCGTCTGCATTTGGGAAAGCGCTTCACCCAGTAAATCCTGTAATGCTGCCGAAAAACCTGGCTCAATGTAGGTGGCGATCGCCCGTTGGTTGGCACCTTGCTCCATTAGCCAAGTGAGTGCCGCCGCATCCCTTGAGGTGGCGTGGTCATAGGTCAGCGAACCCGTATCGACATGGATACCCAAGGCCATCACCGTCGCTTCCGCCATGGTTAGAACAATATTCTGGGTGCGCAGATGCTCTACCATCAGCGTCGTGGTAGAACCCACGGCCTCAATTTGGATCACCTGCGCTGTAATATCGCATTCTGCCTGGACATGGTGATCGTAAAGGCGCACCTCCACCTGAGGCAGATCTAGCCATGCCGCTGCTGAACCCAGCAGTTCTCTGCGCTGCGCATCCACCACCGTAATGGTGCGGAGCTGAGCAGGTGAAACCGATCGCTGCTCAATCAGCGGATATTCATCGCGGTAGAGCGCCAAAAAATCGCGCACGGTAGGATGGGCACCCCCACACAGCACAATTCGCGTACCAGGGTTGAGTCGCGTACAGCCGACTGCTGCACCCAACACGTCAAAATCTGCGGTACGGTGGCATAAAACAATATCCATAAGAGCACAAATAAATTCAGAAAGGGTTTGCGTCGTTTCAGCCTTTCAATACCCTTTAACGAAGCTTGATCTGCACCAAAAATCAGGGGTTTCTGTTAATAGAATTTTTGAATTTGAAATTGCTGCTCGTTCCAGTGAAAACGGGTGTACCACCCATCCTTTCAGCAGATACGCTAATCATCAAAGAGTCTTTCAGCATCAGTCTTTGACTTCTAGTCTCTATGCTGAATAGTCTATCAAGGGTTGAGCAGGACGATCGCCTTTTCAGTAGCCGAAAGGCGATCGCCTTGTTCAAGATTTTGCTTGAGTAAGGGCGATCACTTTCAAAAGAATTAAAAACCACTTTGTAGACCTCAGCCAGCAATTCTTGCATCAACCCTTACACTGGAAAAGGGAAAGAGCAGGCGAGGCGGTTGCGGCATAGTGGCGGCATGTCATTATGTTGAGGAAAGTCCGGGCTTCCCAAAGACCAGACTTGCTGGGTAACGCCCAGTGCGGGCGACCGTGAGGATAGTGCCACAGAAACATACCGCCGAAGTTTTGGGCACTGCATGCAGTGCCCAAAACTGGTAAGGGTGCAAAGGTGCGGTAAGAGCGCACCAGCAGCATCGAGAGGTGCTGGCTCGGTAAACCCCGGTTGGAAGCAAGGCAGTGGGGCAAAGGTTGGTCTTTTTCCTGTCCCGTTAATGAGCCGCTTGAGGCGTTTGGTAACAAACGTCCCAGATAGATAGCTGCCCTCTTTGCGCCTCGGCGTTCAGAGAACAGAACCCGGCTTATGTCCGGCTCTTTCCTTATAGAATGAACTTTTTCTATGGCAGTACCTTCTCCAGGGCGAAAAAAACAGCTAGAAAAGTTGGTAGACCGTTTAGGACTGCCCAGTACGGCAGCCGTGCAGTGGTCGCTTCTAGACTTAGCCCTCACCCACGTTAGCTTTTGCGCCACAGATAACTATGAGCAGCTTGAGTTTTTAGGCGATGCGGTATTGCGCCTATTTGTGGCGCAGCATTTGTGGGTACACGACCACCAAGATACCGTCGGTCAATGGACTGCCGTGCGCTCTGTACTGGTGAGCGATCGCATTCTTTCAGATATCGCCTACGCCTTTGGTCTAGAGCGGTTTTTGCTGGTTGCCCCCAGTGCCGCCCGCGATCTTAAAGGCGAAACCTCACGGCTTGCCAATACCCTAGAGGCCGTGATCGGCGCACTCTACCTCAGCACTCATAACTTTACGCTCATTGAACCTTGGCTCAAGCCAGAGCTAGAGCAGCGCGCAGAGCAGGTGCGCTTAGACCCCACCTATCAAAACTATAAAGCCGCCCTTCAGCAATGGACTCAAGGCCACTTCCATTTGCTGCCAGAGTATCGCGTCACAGAAGAAGCTGCACCCGCTTCGCCTCTTCTGCGCTTTAGTGCCGAAGTTTGGATTCAGGATAAATGCTGTGGCGTGGGTACGGGGTCTTCTCGTAAGGCCGCCGAAAAAGCTGCTGCCCAAGCGGCTTACTTAACGTTAGGTGCAGAGCCACTGAATGCTCATCTGCTAACCCAAAACAACTAAGGCCATAAATTTATCCAGCGCTTCAATCCTGTCTATTTTGTTGAGAATCTAAAACGTCAGGATCGGTGTAACGTTGGTGTTGTAGTCGAGGTATGGGTGCCGGAGTTGGTACGGCCTGTGGGGTCGAAGCCTGGGATATTGGCTTCGGCGAGTTGGCTTATGGGGAGATATGTGATCTCAATGTTGAGGTTAAATGGAGTTGTCCCTTGGAGGAATTCTAGCCAGGTGGGGACGGTTGTGTTTTGGAGTCTGTAGTTATGACTGCTGAGGAGTTGTTGGAGCGTTATGCTGCTGGGGAGAGAGATTTCAGTGGGGTTGAAATTGACTCTGCTAGGTTGAATGATGCCAAGTTGTCGGGTATCAATTTGAGTGGAGCTATCCTCTTTGGAGCTAGATTGAATCGGGCTAATTTGAGCGGTGCTAATTTGAGTAGAGCTAATTTGGGGAGTGCTGGGCTGGAAGCAGCCAATTTGCGTAGAGCTAACCTCAGTCACGCCATCATATCTGAGGGAGTTTTGGTTGAATCTATCCTGATCGGAGCCGATCTCAGTTTTGCCGATCTGACTGAATGCCCATTGAGTGATGCTGATCTCACTGGAGCTAGATTGAATGGAGCGATTTTGGGTTTCAGACCAATGCTTCAAGGTGCCAACTTGACCAATGTCGATTTGAGTCAATCTCGGATCGAACTTCTCGATGGGATCGAAGATCACAGTGTTGAAGGCGCGATTTTCTGCAATACCATCTTGCCCGATGGAACTAAGATTATTAGCTTCTCCTGAATCTGTGTCAGCTAGTAAAGGTGCGAATATAGATGTTGGTAGCGGAAAGAAATCAGGAATGTAGGTTGGGTTGAGGCACGAAACCCATACCCCATAACGAATCACTCAAAATCATCTTCCACCTTAAGCGAAGTATCCGCCCCCCACATCACGTCATACTTCCCTTCACGCACAAACTTGTGAAAACTGGAATATTCCCAATCCTTCTGTGCCCTCACCAACCCATGCCGCACCGGATTGTAATCGAATCATCTGAATCCTCTCTGGCAAAGACCGCCAGAGCAATCTCCAGTGGATGGCTGCATCACGGACCAAAGCGATTACCTCAGCAAACCAACATTCTGAGGCTCACACAAAAACGATCACCGATAATACGTCACCAGCCTAAAAAAATAGGTGCCGCCCGTAACCCTTGCTCTGCGGTACTCCATGAATTTGGGTTTAGGTTTCGTGCCTCAACCCAAGCGACCTGTTGAGGAAAGAGCGTCTAGCCTAGACCTGAGAACGTAGCCAATCCTGTAGCTCAGAAAGCTGCGAGAAATCAAGTAACGCTTCGCCCAACAATTCGAGCTGAGATAGCGACAGCGTCTTAATCTGTGCTTGTATCCCTAGAGAGACTGTACCAAAGCGGCGGGTCAGCAAACGCAGGATGAGCAATACTTCACCCTCCTGGCGACCCTCTTGTAAAGCCTCTTGGTACACCTTCGTTTCTTTTAGTTCACTGAGTCCAAACATACGCTCTATCTCCTCTCGACTAAGCTGCGGAAATTTGTACACCAGTATCGTTTCTATCAATCCCATTATCGCTGCAATCTTTGGATTTGTTTGATCTTGGCTTCTCGTCTTTGTCATCAAGGTCTGCGCTTGACTGACCGCACTGTCTGAATCTGCCAAAATCAACTGCATTAACCCCACCCCTAAAGCATCGCTTGACTTGAGT
>JANNDV010000183.1:0-22411 GCA_031387975.1 Acaryochloridaceae cyanobacterium OTE_75_metabat_521
ATGCTTTGCACTCCCTCATCCCCTAACCCCTTCTCCCAGAGCGGGAGAAGGGGGACAAGATTCTTACTCCCCTCTCCCGTTCTGGGAGAGGGGCTGGGGGTGAGGGTCAATGTTGGAGGTTATTAAATCCATGATCCTTAGTCAGGAGGGGGGCAAAACCTGAACCGTCCCCGTCAATCAACGCGCTTTGTATTGCTACAATTCACAAACATTTCGCGCTGATCTTGCCCCCTTGCACCCTTTCGACGCAACGACAGACCAGGAGTTATAGCACTTGACCAGTCAGACCTTAACCCAAACCCTCGAACTTGACCTCCCAAACCTCAACACAAAGCTAGACCCAGCCAGCGCCCTTGAGAGAGTTGAATGGGCTGCTGATACCTTTGGCGATGGGTTGGTCATGAGCACCAGTTTTGGCATCCAGGCGGCGGTCATGCTGCACCTTACAACCCGCATTATTCCCAACATCCCTGTGATTTGGGTCGATACTGGCTATCTGCCCCCCGCCACCTATCGCTTTGCCGAACAGCTCATCAACGACCTTAACCTGAATATTCAGGCGTACCAGTCTCCCATCAGCCCTGCGCGGATGGAGGCCATTGACGGTCGGCTATGGCAAAAAGACGATGTAGAAGCCTTTAATCGCTATGACCAGATGCGCAAAGTAGAGCCAATGCAGCGCGCCCTCAAAGATTTAGGCGCTACGGCTTGGTTTGCAGGGCTTCGAGCCGAGCAAACCAACCACCGCAAAACGCTTTCGGTGCTTGAGCGCCAAGGCTTGCTCTATAAGGTTTTGCCCATCCTCAACTGGACGACGGAAGATGTCCATCGTTATTTAGAGGAGCATAACCTGCCCTACCATCCTCTTAAAGAGAAGGGCTACGCCACGGTAGGGGATTGGCACTCTAGCCGCCCGATGACCGAGCAAGATGAGCATGAGCGCCAAACCCGTTTTCAGGGCATGAAGCAAGAGTGCGGTCTGCACCTACCCGCCACCATCAGCGAAGAGAAAAGCTTGGATTCTAGCTCTCTCTAGGCACTCATCCTCATGGCTCAGCTTAATGGCTCAACTTAATGGCTCAGCGGCGAACGAGATGACGGCGATCGCCAATGCCAGGGTTCCAGATGGCGGCGATCATCGTTTCTGAAAGCTTCGAGAGGTCTTCAGCAAAATTGTTGAGTCTAAGGCTGTAGCCCTGCTGCTGGGCAAGACTCATAAACATTTTAGGATCTTGAATCGCCCGAAGCCGAAGCTCGCGATCCTGCGCTACATGAATATCTTTACGGAGACTCGCCGCATTAACTTGAGTTGTCATGATCCCATCTCCTTAGAAATGTAGATGCCACAAGTTGAGGGCTACACATTCAATGACTTGAACCGTGCCTGTTATGCATCGCCTCAACAGCACTTACCCTGATCATGCCGAACTTTTATGAGAATTGGGGTTACGTTTCGTAATCGCTAAAGTGAGTCAACACTAGCGCTAGGTGCTGGGTTTCGACTTCGCGGTTCGGCTGAGCGCTCACCGTCGAAGCCTCAACCCACAACAACTCAGAAATTGAGGGTTGAGCGTAGCCGAAACCCGCAGCTAGCCTAACTCTCGATGGGTAAATGCACGGGCATCTTTACCCGCATAAGTTTCTACAATATGACCATCGCCCTGGAGCTGATACTTATAGGTCACAAGCCCTTCTAGACCCACAGGCCCTCGCGGCGGCATCTGCTGAGTGCTAATACCCACCTCTGCCCCCAAGCCATAGCGGAACCCATCGGCAAAGCGCGTCGAGCAGTTATGAAAAACCCCAGCGGCATCTACATCGTTCAGAAAGGTTTGGGCAGCCTGGGCATCTTCGGTCACGATCGCCTCTGTGTGCCCAGAACCGTAGGTATTAATGTGGGCGATCGCCCCTTCCAAAGACTCCACCACGCGGATAGATAAGATCAGGTCGCTGTACTCTGTCGCCCAGTCTTCTGCTATGGCAGCCTCAACATCCACAAGGGCTTGGGTCGCAGCATCGCCTCGTAGCGCGACACCTTTCGCCCTCAGCGCCTGCGTAACCTCTGGCAAAAACGTTGGGGCAACAGCCTGATGTACCAACAGCGTCTCAATGGCGTTGCAGGCAGCAGGATACTGAGTTTTAGAATCCACCACGATGGGGACCGTTTTAGCTAAATCTGCGGAGCGGTCAATGTAGAGGTGACAAATACCTTCCGCGTGCCCCAGCACCGGAATCCGAGTGTTGTCCTGCACAAACTGGACAAAGCTGTTAGAGCCTCTTGGGATAATCAGATCCACGTAGCGATCTAATTTCAGTAGCTCCATTGTTTCTTCACGGCTGGTCAGCAGCGCCACCACCGCCGGATCGATGGGGGTTTGCGCCAACCCTGCTTGAATGGCCTTCACCAGAGCCTGACAGGTATTCAGTGCCTCTTGCCCACCCTTCAGCAACACGCCATTACCCGACTTAATGGCGAGGGAAGAAATTTGCATCACCGCGTCGGGGCGGGCTTCAAAAATGATGCCCAACACGCCCAATGGACAAGACACCCGCTTTAGCACCAGTCCTTTATCTAGCTCCCGATAGATCTGCACTTCCCCCACAGGGTCGGTGAGGGTTGCGACACTGCGAACTCCGGCGATCGCCGCCGCCAGTTTGCCCTCATCGAGCTTAAGCCGCGCATACAGCGCACTGGCTAAGCCGCTAGCTTTCGCCAATTCGCAGTCTTTAGCATTGGCTGCCACAATATCGGCGCTGGCAGATTCTAGGGCTTGGGCGATCGCCTCTAGCGCCTGATTTTTAATCGCTGCCGTCTGAACCGCCAACCCTTGAGCGGCAAGACGGGTCCGCTGAGCTTGCTCAATTAAAGTCATCTTGCTTAATTAAATTTATCGCTAAAAGTCCTAGCGTTAAGACTCTTCTCGTTCATACTCAGCCACTTTTTGACGCTCCGGCAGCTTGAGCGGAGGAGCCTTATATTCCGCTTCGGGCTGGTCATCCCAGGCATCTTTTTCTAAATCATCTTCCCAGCGCTTGACCTCACGCGGGGCTTCTGGGGGCGGCGTTGCATAGGCACGTTTTGGCTCTTCAGCTCTACGCCCTGCCGGAATAGTTTCCCACTCGTCCTCTTCTGCCCACGTATCGCGATCGCGCGCAGGAGCCACCACCACGGGGGGCACGTAGGGCGCAGTCCGCTGTCCAGAAGCAAGCTGATTACTGGTGGGGGTGCGGGTGGGGATGTAGTCTTCTTCTTCATTTTCCCAGGGGGCACCGCCCAAGCCAAGACGCTCTAAAACGCCTACGGTAATCTGCATGAGCTTATCTTCAGTGCCTTCAAACACAATCACCCGATCAGGGCCTGTGCTCACAATTTGGTCGACCGGCAGCTCATAGGTACTGATGAGCTGAGACGGAATGAGTGGCAACCCCAGAGAGGCAATCACAAGGGCGGTAATTTCACCACTGACCGTATCAAACTTAAAACCTCGAACCTTCCCCAACACCTCTCCAGCTTCGGTAACGACCTCGTGGCTAATGAGCGTGCTGTAGTTGAGCGGGTTAACGTCCTCTAGGATGGTTTCATCATCGACCAGAACCACATCCCCAATCTGCCGCACATTTTCTAGAAAAAGGTAGCGCTGTTCTCCTGTAATCAGCGTGCTGCGTAGCCCTAGCGCTACGACCTCGCGCTGATCAATATCAACCCATAGCTGATTGACAACCCCCAGCTTTTTACCCGTATTGCGGGTAATGACTTGGGTGCCAATTAAATCGGATCGCTGCTGAACCTGTTCAGGTATTGCCATTTCTGAATCCTGAGTCGAACTCCGGCGAGAGGGTTTACGGTACACACTGACTAAAGATAGCTTTCGATGGAGCAGACAACTTCAGTCGTTGATACTCTTTAGTAACCCGTTCACACTACTTTAGCAAGTTCGGCTTTCTCCTATCAGGTACGGTCGGAATGTGAGTGGAGATTTTTCGTTCCCATTCCTGATGACCTTCAGAAGCGCTCGCTTAAGCTGTTCTTTAAGGATACTAGATGTGTTTCTGAATATCACGGCGTGATCAATCTTACCGTTGGGTTGGGTATGCTGATCCTAATGTACGGTAGCTTTATCGAACTCGGGGGACTTCAGGCAATGTTAAGTGGCAGTGGTCATCAGATTGGCTCATCCATACCCAAAGAAAATTGGTTTCAAAAGCTGCGGGTGCTTTTAACCGGAAATGGAACGTTCTCAGAAACGACACAGGATTCATCTGGGCGGGCACTGTATGCCACAACCCATAAGCTCGTTCAAGTTCAGCATCAAATAAACCGAGTTCAGGCACAGCACAATCTAGAAATGACTCGATTAGCCCAGGCTTATCATGAACTGTCTGGGACTGATCGCGCGGCGCTGCCTCAGAAGTTGCAGCAGCAGCTCAACCGGATTGAGTCAGAGTATTTTTAAGCTAAATTTCTTGGGCTAAAAACCTAGCACTTTTAGTAACAAAGGCCATGCCCTAGAGCATGGCCTTTGTTGTGGATGCAGCTTGGGAAGACAGCATGATAGGGTGTTGGGTGTTGTTGAGAATGCATGGAATACAGTCTTGAGCGCACCTTCAACGGAATTCGGCTCTATCCAAGAACGCGGTCATCTCCTGACAGAACAGGTCAACGCTGAAAGTCAAAATCTTGACCAGATGTCGCCCCTCGAAATTGTTGATTTGTTTAACCGAGAAGATGAAAAGGTTTTAGCGGCGATCGCCGGAGCCAGAGAATCCCTGGCGTTAGCCCTCGAAAAAACGGCGGCGGCACTACGTCAGGGTGGGCGACTATTTTACATTGGGGCAGGTACCAGCGGTCGCCTCGGTGTTTTAGATGCCGCTGAGTGCCCGCCCACGTTTTGTACCCCGCCGGAGCTTGTACAGGGCATTTTGGCAGGGGGTGCGCCTGCGCTGCTGCGAAGTTCTGAAGCCCTCGAAGATCGAGCAGAAGATGGAGCGGCAGCCATTACCGAGCACAACATTACCCCTAAAGATATTCTCGTCGGCATCACCGCAGGGGGCACTACGCCCTACGTTCAGGGGGCATTGCAGGCGGCACGCGCCCAGGGAACCACCACTATTTTTATCGCCTGTGTACCTTCGGAGCAGGTGCCCATTGAGGTGGATGTCGATATTCGGCTGCTGGTGGGGCCGGAGCTGTTAGCAGGCTCCACACGCCTAAAGGCCGGAACCGTTACCAAGCTAGCGCTGAACATTCTGTCTACGGGGACGATGGTGCTGCTGGGCAAGGTCTACGGCAACCGAATGGTAGATGTAGCGGTCACAAACCAAAAGCTCTATGGCAGAGCGGTACAGATGATTCAAGACCTGACGGATTTGGGTCGAGCGGAGGCAGTGGCGCTACTAGAGAAAAGCGATCGTCGCGTTAAGCTTGCCCTTTTGATGCACTGGACAGGACTGGATGCCGTTGCAGGTGAGCAACGGTTAGCAAACTGTCAGGGCAACTTACGTCAGGCAATTAAGCAAAGCTTGTAGAGGATCTTGTTTGACTGTGCGTGGCTAAAAGTATGACGGCGATCGCACCTTAACCCCTGTGCCTCTTGCCCAAACCCAAATATACTAAGCAAAAATTCCTTTAGATAGGTTTGGCGACCAAAAGTCCTGCATTATTTAAGATTGCCTTTACCTGGTTTGAGATTGCCAGATGGTCTTCTCGTTCGCGGTCAAAAGGTTCTGGTGTTGTAATAACGTAAGTGCCGTGCCCCTCAATATAATGAACAGGACATTGCTCTGGAAGTGGGGGAAATTTGCCGCGCCATTCTGGTAAGTAGGTAAACCAATAAACTGGAATTTTTTCAAAGCCACGGTCTGGATCGTCGTAATCATAATAGTCAATTGAAGCCCAAGCTGGATTCCAAGCTTTAACGGTTGTTTCTAGCAATGATTTTAGGGTTTCAATCTGCAAGAGTTGAGGTACTAAAACACCCTTTTGAGGAAACTGTAAATCTATACAGCTATGGCTACTGCTACCGCCACAGGATCCGTGAAATGCGATACTTTCGCTAGTTTTTCCTTCGCCAAATAATAAATAGCTAAATCCTAGTGTATCTAGCTCTTCAGGTTTTGCACCTCGACGCCCACCTATGGGAACGAGCACTCGCTTACGAAATTCATCAATCTCATTCGGAATGAATTCACCTTTTCTTCTTGAGTTTAGATAGCTCCAGTTAATGAAGGGAGAGCCATGTGGTTCTAATTGTTTCAAGAAGGACATAATTGAAGTGGCACTCTCTTGTGCTGTTTGCTGGCGGTTATACCACCAAGCTCTGAGATGATAACGTTTGTACTGCGGGAGTTTTGCCTTAACCATTATCATTGAGTCCAAATCATTCAATTTCCAAGCAATTTTGAATGTGTGACAAAGTAAAAAATCAAGCTCTTATATTTTAGTGACTATCTGGACTGGAGTCTTTCTCTTCACAGGATTTTTTGGCATCTTCAGAAGGAGGTTTTTGATATGGTTTATATTCGACTGAGATTGTGTCTCCTGCGCCTGCTGCATCTATTGCTTGTTGAAATGCTTTAACATATTTTTCTTTAGCAAGTATCCACTTTACTTTCTTGCCAACTGATACTGCTGCATCTTTTTGTCGTCTGGCTCTATCTATTAAGCTTGTCAACATTCCTTGACCTGTCTTTCCAGTGCTCCACTCGCCATTTTTAAGGACTCTATAGTTGAATCCTTTTGCATCTTGTAAAATCCCTGCTTTTTCATCATAGCCATCATACTTTCTCCCATTAGATCTTCTACCTACTTTTTCAATTCCAACGACATATCCTTCATTAGGACCTCTGCCAGTCGTGACTTGTTCTTCATAGAGTCGGTTACACTCCTTCATTGATTCATTGGTTGTAATTTTCTTTATCTCACCAGGCTTAACGTCAAAGTCCTGCGCTGCATAGCTAAAGCTGCTAAAAAGTGAAATAACTAGCAGAAAACTAATAAATGCACGTATCAGCCAACGCCAAGACAGATGTTGCCGTCTCCAAAATTTCCGCATTATTTCTACCTCAATAATGTTTGCTGCTGTCTGACTAAATTCAATCTTTTGTCGCTAGAGCGATGGCGGTAAAGGCGGAGCAGCAACATCGCCACAACGTTTCTGGGTGTCTGTTGCTTGCTGCTGAAGGGATGTAGGTGGGCCAAAGGTTGTGCCTTGTAGCAATCACTCCATTTCTTGAGTAAAGTGGGCAGCAACAACGGGCGAGCGAATAGCCAACACATTTTCGTCATTCTGGCGGTTGCCAGCATTCGACCAGTTTTGTGAACCCGTGACCACGTAATCCTTATCAATCACTGCAAATTTGTGGTGCAGCTTATCGGTTTGCCCCAAACGCGGAATGCCAAGCTGAGTTGCAGGTTTGAGCCATGGGTACAAATTTGGGTCGAGCTTGCATTGACTATCGGCTATCTTTAGTCCCCACATGTCTAAAGTGCTGCTGTAGCGCTGGGTTGCAAATACTGGGTGAAATGCGCCCCGTAGTTGAATGCCCCGCTCTTGGTATAAGTTGCCTAACAAATTGGATAAGTCTTGATCTGAGAACACAAACTGCGCAAGATCGACACTTTTTTGAGCTTGCTTTAAGACCGTTGCAATCATTCCTCCACTCGTTTGGGCATACGGAACGCCTGCACTGCTAGGCGAAAAATGGACTTGCACCTGAGCATCGCCAACCTGAACAGTCTGAGTGGGACGATCTACTTTCTTAAGGCCAAATTGACTATTGTTCAACCCACCGGGACCATCGCCCCACATGAGGTTAAATTCTTGGGTGTACAGATTTGCAAGTTCAGAGCTGTCCAGGACGACCAAATGCTCGGCATTGCCAAAGCTATCGGGCACACCCATATCACCGTGCATTCCGCTTAGGGTGAAATTAACAGAGCCTGTGACCACTTTTTTTCCGTCCACCACGATAAACTTGTGGTGCATTAGGTCGCTGCCTTTAGAACCATCAGCAGTGTCATCTATCCAGGGAATGCCGCTGTTGTTGAATAACGTGTAGATTTCTCGTTCGTCCACTTCTTCAGGGGACAGTTCGCCATCTTTGTTAACGTCAATTAAATCGACCCATTCTGCCCAGAGGTCTTGGTTGTTAGGGTCTAGGTCTGCAACTTCATCAAGGGTCAAGCTCCCCCAAGGCTTTACATAGTCGTTCTCTGTAATCCAACGAACTTTTACACCTGCTTTATGACGTTCTGCCAAGGCTTGGGCAATGCCAGGTAGGTTAATTTCTTCTACGGCAAGGTCAATAGATTGCTTAGCCGAGGTAATTTGCTCAATGACGACGGCTTCGAGGTTATCTCCCTTGCGGCTGATCTGGCGGTAGGGATCGGTGTAGGTATTAGCAGGGTTGTAGTTGAAGTAAGCCTGAACACTTGGGTGTTGAGGTAAGCCCGATGAAGATTGTTGAGCAAAGATAAGTTGCGCCGAAGGTGGCGGCTATGCCGCCACCTTCGGCGTTTGATTAAGTTGTAGCTGAACCATACCAATTAGGCTAAGGCACGCAACAACAGCAAATTTAAGTACGGTTTTGTGCAACATAGCGTCGTTCCGTAATTTGTATGTTCACTCCTAAATTTATACAAAAAATCAGATTTGTGCCTAAAATTTCAGATATTTTTACAAAATACAGCCGTTTGCGCATCTAGTAGACACATTGCAATTTCTAGAAGCATTGCTGAGAAAGGGATACAAGACTTAGCCTATGTTCAGTGATTGAGCAATCCGCTGTAAGTTGTTGTCAAGTCGCTATCCCATCTGCTTTTTTGCAATAAATGGACGTTCACACCACCAAAAAAATAGATAGGAAATACGTAAAATAATAGGCAGTCCTATCACGACTAGAAAAATGAACTCTAGTAGAGGAGAGAGCTTCAACGGCATCAACATGTATTGGGATACCACCTGTAGTAAGGGTGCATGGATCAAATAAATGCTATAGGCAAATGTGCCACAAAATGGTAGCGGCTTCCAAGATAAGATTCTCCTAAGAAAGCTTTCTTTTTGTAATGTTAGACTTATTAAAAGACAGCTAGACCAAATTCCCATTATTAAATCTTGAAGAGGCCAAAGGATACTTTGACTCAACAAAAATCCACGGCAAGAGACAATGAAAAGAACCCCAGTTCCTAGAATTGTGATGATATTCCAGGACAGTTTTTTAGGGAGAGCATAAATCGACGGCTGTGGAGAAAAAGATATATCAGCTGCCAAACAGCCTAATGTAAATAGGCCGACAAAATGGGGGCAAATACCCCAGGGGGAAAAGTTAAAAAAGCTAGAATCACGCAATAAAAACTGAATACTGAGAGAGCCTAAAACTGCCAATAATGATGTCCAGAAAGACCCGTAACGATTCCATGCCAATACGATGAGCGGAAATAGAAAGTAAATTCGCCATTCTACTGAGATAGACCAAAACGTCGGATTAATCGTGGCACTGGTGTCTGGGAAGATATCTTGAAGCAGAAGAAGATGTGTAAGGACATCTTTAAATCCTACTGGAATGCTAACATCCCAATGTGTTCCGGTCTTTTTGCTAATGATGGTGAAAATAAGAAAAAGCGAGACTGCCATTGCCAGGTAGTAGGGGGGCAAAATCCGTCTTGCTCTTCTTTTGAAAAACTGAAACGATGTAACTCGCATCTGACCATTGTTTCTAACGACTGGAAGCATTAAGCAAAATCCAGACAAAACAATAAATAGGTCAACGGCATAGTGGCCTAAGCTGAAGCTATCTACAAACAGTTTTTGCAGCCAAGGCAGATTTTTGGGTAAATGAACTTGCCCAAAAATATGAGCGAAAACAACATAAAGAGCAGCTAGGGCGCGTAAGCTATCTAGATACTCAAGATGAAATGAGCGTGATGAAACGAGCGATTTATCAAATAGTTCCACGAAGTCTAATGTTAAGCCTTCGCTCGGCGATAGAACGGGCGTTTGACGACTGTGGCAGGGCAAGCTTTGCCGCGAATCATCACATCAAGTGCCTCTCCAGGCTGAGCCAGATGAGGAGGAACATAGGCCAAGGCGATCGCCTTTTCTAACGCAGGCCCAAACGTTCCACTGGTCACAATCCCCACCGATTGGCCTTCTGACTGAATCTCATAGTCATGACGGGCAATATGGCGACCCTGCATTTCTAGCCCCACAAGGCGACGCTTTAGACCCTGTTCTTTTTGCTTCAGCAGTGCTTCGCGCCCTATAAAGCTTGGCTTGTCTAAATTGACCACCCAGCCTAGCCCAGCCTCAAGGGGTGTGGTTGCATCATCAATATCTTGACCGTAGAGCGCCATCGCAGCTTCTAGCCTTAGAGTATCTCTTGCACCCAATCCGCAGGGCACCACACCCAGTTCTAGTAAGCGATCCCAAAGTGCAACCCCTGCTGCTGGCGATAGCATAACTTCAAAGCCATCTTCCCCTGTGTAGCCTGTGCGCGCCACCCAGACGGGCTGCTCCATGAGGGTGATGTAGGCATGACCATAAATGGGAATAGCCGAGAGCGCATCTGGGGTAAGGGTTTGTAAAAGGGCGATCGCCTGAGGCCCCTGCACCGCAATCAAAACCATTTGGTCAGACTCATTGGTCAGTGCATAGCCTGGTTCAAGATGATTCACCAGCCATGCCATGTCCTTCGTTGTCGTTGCCGCATTTACAATGATGGTGGCGGTACTGAGACCAGAGGGCAGATCTGCTTGGGCATAGATAATTAGGTCATCAATAATGCCACCTTCAGGATTCAGCAAAACCGTATACTTTGCCTGACCTGGCTTAAGTACAGATAGATCAGACGGAACCAATTCTTGAAGGGCTACCAATACGTCTGCGCCCTGAAGCTGAAACTTGCCCATGTGGGAGATATCAAACATCCCGGCATGTTTGCGCACGGCTAAGTGCTCTACGGTAATGCCCTCATACTGAATAGGCATCTCCCAGCCTCCAAACCCCACCATTTTGGCCTTGAGGTCTGTGTGGCACCCAAACAGTGGCGTTTGCTTTAGCGATTGTTCTTGCCCCAAAATGATTCTCTCCAAGTCAATAGCGCCATTCTACAAGAGGTTTTCTCTTAATAATTGCGTTCAGTTCAAGCTCAATGAGAATCTACTAGATGAGCGCTCGTTTCGTAATCGGTACAGTTTTGACAAGGTCCAGAGGGGTTGACCGCACATCGAATAAACGGAGAGTGGGCATTAAATTGACAGCTCGTATCGCCTAAATAGCCCACTGATCCAAACCAGCTCAACTGTCCTCCATAGGGCACTAGCGCATTTTGATAGTGAGTTCGTCTTGCTAGACCGTTCACATTGATATCCTGGCGCGGAAAGCCTTGGGCATGATGGCGATAGAGATACAAATGAGGATGCTGGGCTAGATAATGAATGCCCCAAATCATGACCAAAATTGGAGAAATCCCTAAAAAAATGACGATGCTGATGGCAAATGCGTCTAGTATCATCTGCGGTTCGTCCTTCTCACAGTCGGAGGGGTTTGAGACTTAAGGCCACTGTAGCAATTCTGGTAACGATGATGCACCAGCGCTTAACACCCATTAAGGTAAAGTCTAAGGCTATGAAAGGCCGCTCTCAACAACGTTTCTGAGCATCCTTCTATGTTTCAAGATGCCCGAGATTTTCAGATTTGTTTTTTAAGCCTATTTTTGGGGCTTGGGCTATGGCTGAAGGACTGGACGCTGCGGCCTGATGTGATTTTTAGTGCGATCGCCACTTGTCTCATCGTCCAAAGTGCAGCGAGTTTTTGGGTAGCGCAGCAGACCACCGATTCACCCGCTTTTTCTTGGCTAGGTTCGCTACGAAGCGCCCTTGTTACCAGCATTAGCCTGAGTTTACTGCTGCGCACCGACCACTGGTACACCATGGCGTTTGCCGCCTCCGTCGCCATTCTGAGTAAGTTTTTGATTCGGGTGAACCAGAAGCATTTGTTTAACCCTGCCAACGCGGGCATTATTGCGGCGCTGGCGTTGACCCAAGATGCCTGGGTTTCGCCTGGACAGTGGGGCGAATTGGGCTGGTATGCGATCGCCTTTGTGGGTGCTGGGGGCATTGTGCTAGGCCGAGTCGGGCGCTGGGATACTTCGGTCACGTTTTTGGCAACCTATAGCGCCCTCATGCTGATGAGAGACTACTGGCTGGGCTGGAGTTGGGATGTGGCGGTGCATCATCTCATTAGCGGTTCACTATTGCTGTTTGCGCTGTTTATGATTACAGACCCGCGCTCAACCCCCGATGCGCGAATTGGTCGGATATTTTGGGCTGCCTGCGTGGGGGGGCTAACCTTTGTGCTTCAGACCGTCTTTACCATTCCTATTGCAGTCTTTTGGAGCTTGTTTTGCCTTGCACCGCTTTCGCCCCTGCTGGATTGGCTTTGGAAAACCCAGCGCTTTCAGTGGAAAACGGGCATAACACCGACGCCGAGCGCTTAAGTTTTCCTTCCATAAAGGTTTTTGCCACATTCCAATTCATCAATCCCCTCCTCGGAGGGGTAGGGGTGGGTTAGTCATGGCGCTACTGACTAACCCACCCCGCCCTACGGGCACCCCTCCAAGGAGGGGATTTTTCTTAGACTTTTTTACACCGATGGCCTAAAAGGTTCCAACACCAAACGCTAAATAGTGTTTAAATTCGGATAGGCAACCAGAAATCGGTACCATAGAAAGTAGCTGAGCGTTTGATCAACACGGAATTGGAGAGTCAACACAATGGATTTGGTCGCACTCCAGGGCACCTTGGATAATGCATCCTTTGCGGTGCTGTTTATTACCATGCTGCTCTATTGGAGCAGCGCCGCATTTCCTCAGGTTCCCTTTCTGGGTACCTTGGGCACCGCTGGCATGGCGATCGCCAATCTTTGTATTGCGGGGCTACTGGGTGCGCGTTGGATAGAGGGCGGATATTTCCCCCTCAGCAACATGTACGAGTCTTTGTTTTTTGTCTGTTGGGGCCTCACCCTCTTTCACCTGATTGCCGAGCGCATGGGTCAAAGCCGTTGGGTTGGGGTTGCAACCGCGCCTGTCGCCACGGGAATTACCGCCTTTGCAGCCCTAACTTTACCGAAATCTATGCAGGTATCTTCCCCCTTGGTACCCGCTCTTAAGTCCAACTGGCTGATGATGCACGTCAGCGTCATGTTGTTAAGCTACGGTGCGCTGATGGTGGGTTCACTGATGGCCGTTGCTTTTCTTATTGCCACACGGGGTCAAGATATTGAGCTAAAAGGGAGTTCGGTGGGCACGGGTGGCTTCCGCACCCAAATCAAACGCGCCACCGCAGAAGATCATCAATCCCCCGTTTTGGCGTTCACCAGTTCAGGAGAAGGAGGCACCGCAGTTCTTAATCCCCCTGCGGTAAAACCCGCATTGACTTTGCAGCGCCTCACCCTTGCTGAAACCTTGGACAACCTCAGCTATCGCGTGATTGGATTGGGCTTCCCGCTGTTGACCATCGGGCTTATTTCCGGCGCAGTTTGGGCCAATGAAGCTTGGGGGGCACCTTGGAGCTGGGATCCTAAAGAAACTTGGGCACTGATTGTTTGGCTCGTGTTTGCGGCTTATCTCCACGCTCGAATTACCCGTAATTGGCAGGGTCGTCGTCCTGCCTACCTAGCTTCTTTAGGGTTTTTGGTGATCTGGATTTGCTACCTGGGCGTGAATCTCCTGGGCAAAGGGCTACATTCCTACGGCTGGTTTTTCTAAGTCTTCATTTTTGACATAGACCCAAGGCCAATTACATCCGTTTGGCCTTGGGTTATCTCTGTGCTACTGTTCCCATAGCCTGATGTAAACCTTAAAACGCCAAGAGAAATACTTTCTATGGATATTGGACTAATCCAGAGCATCCATCTACTAGATCTTAGAGATGTTTTGCTGCACAGCGGCTTTAGTCATTCTCTCTTCTCTGGCAGTATCTGGATTGCTCAAGCCGTTAAGGATGATCTGTTTAATAACGTGGGTCAATCTTGGAATAATTTTATCCAGAGTGGTCAGGTTTGGGCGCTTGCGATTGGGTTTATGGTGGGCTATTTCTTTCGTGGTCTTACGTCCTAATTAATACCAGCTTCGGCAAGTCTTCTTCCTTTCAAATCAGCGAGTAGGCAATACCTTGGAAAGCCAAGCTTCAGTCCCTTCACCTTTAGCACAACAGCCCTGGAGTCAGCGGTTTGAAGGCTCCCTTCACCCTGCGATCGCCCTTTTTAACGCCAGCATTGGCTTTGACATTGCGCTGATTGAGTATGACCTCACTGGTTCTCAGGCGCATGCTCAAATGTTGGGGCACACCGGAATCCTCGCGGCTTCAGAAGCAGAAGCCATTGTTGTAGGGCTAGAGCAAATTCGCCAAGAGTATCGCCAAGGCCAATTTCAGCCTGGGGTTGAAGCAGAAGACGTGCATTTTGCCGTAGAGCGTCGTCTCACAGAGCTGATTGGCGATACGGGGAAGAAACTGCATACGGGGCGATCTCGCAATGACCAGGTTGGCACCGATATCCGGCTCTACCTGCGCGACCAAATTGACCAGATCCAGGTTCATCTGCGTAAATTTCAACAGATTTTAGTTCAGCTTGCCGAAGCCAACGTCGAAACCCTGATCCCTGGCTATACGCACCTACAGCGGGCGCAGCCTTTAAGCCTAGCCCATCACCTGCTGGCCTACGTTGAGATGACCCAGCGAGACTATGAGCGTCTGGGCGATGTGCGTCGCCGCGTCAACCTTTCGCCTCTCGGCTGTGGGGCATTGGCAGGCACGACGTTTCCGATTGACCGTCACTACAGCGCAGAACTTCTGGGGTTTGAAGGCGTGTATGGCAATAGTTTGGACGGGGTGAGCGATCGCGATTTTGCAATTGAATTCATGAGTGCTGCCAGCCTGATTATGGTTCACCTCAGCCGCCTCTCAGAAGAAGTGATTTTGTGGGCGTCTGAAGAATTTGGATTTGTCACCCTCAAAGATACCTGCGCCACTGGCTCTAGCATCATGCCCCAAAAGAAAAACCCCGACGTACCAGAACTGGTGCGGGGTAAAACGGGGCGCGTTTTTGGACACCTTCAGGGGTTGCTGGTCATAATGAAGGGCTTACCTTTGGCCTACAACAAAGACCTGCAAGAAGACAAAGAAGCCATCTTTGATGGGGTCAATACCGTCAAGGGATGCCTTCAGGCTATGACCATTCTGTTTGAGGTTGGTCTAGAATTTCGTCCGGTTCGCCTCAATGCCGCCGTTGCCGAAGATTTTTCCAACGCCACAGATGTTGCCGATTATCTCGCATCCAAAGGTGTCCCCTTTCGGGAGGCGTACAACATTGTGGGGCAGGTGGTCAAGACCTGTCTGGCTCAGGGCAAACTGCTCAAGGACTTGACCTTAGAAGAGTGGCAAGCGCTCCATCCTCAGTTTGAGGCCGATATTTATGGGGCGATCGCCCCTCGTCAGGTTGTCGCCGCGCGCAATAGCTACGGCGGCACAGGGTTTGACCAGGTGAGGCAGGCATTAGATCGTGCCCGATCTCTGCTGCTTAACCCATAAAAAAGTTGATCAAACCGTTCGTGCAGTGCCACTTCATGCGCGTTTGACCGCTAGAGTATTACCACGCAAAGTATCACCACACAATGCAGGAGTTACTGGTCTGGATGAATGCTGCCGAATGCGCCACAAGCCCTGAAGCCGCCACCAAAATCGCTGCCGTTGTGGACTTATTTAAGCGGCAGTTCCCTGCGGTCAAAGCCAACCTCAAGCCCTGGGCAAATGACCCAGACACCCAAGAATGGGTAGATCCTCATTCCCTTGATATCGGCCTTCACTTACCCGCAGGTCAAACGCTGGTGCAGCTCCGGCTCCATGAGCAAAGGCTGATCGGCATTGAGGCGGCCTGTTTTGGCCCTTTAGGGCATCAGCGCTGGCGATTTTCGACCGTGGGGGATTGGACCTTTGCGGGGAGCTATCCGCCTGCTAACGGCTTTCAAGAAACGCTAAAGCAGGTGTGTAAAGAACTCTTTTTGCTGTTTAATGATTCAGCACCCGAATGATTTGCCCTCACCCCCCTGAGCTTCAAAATGGCGTATTCTTCAAAACAAATAGGGTCTGCTCAAAGTAAGGGCGCTCAAAGTAAAAGGGCAGTGGTGATGCGATCGCTCACCCCCTACCTATTCTTAGCACCAGCCTTAATTGTCTTAGCCCTAACGGTCTTTTGGCCTGCACTACAGGCTTTTTACCTCAGCTTCACCCGTTTTGAGTATGACCTAACCCAACCACCTGCATGGGTCGGGTTTGCTAACTTTCAAAAGCTGTGGCGAGATCCAGTCTTTTGGAAAACCTTAGGCAATACCGTGCTGTACCTCATCTGTGTTGTGCCGCTGTTGGTCACGCTATCCCTTGGGTTAGCAATTCTCGTCAACCAAAATCTTAAAGGCATCCGCTGGTTTCGGACTGCCTATTACACCCCCGTCGTCATCTCAATGGTGGTTGCTGGCATTGCCTGGAAATGGCTCTATGCCTCTAATGGGCTGTTCAACCAAGGGCTGCAACTCCTTGGCTTTGCCGAAGGCATCCCCTGGCTCACCAGTCCAGATCTTTCGCTCTTTAGCGTTATGGCTGTCACCGTCTGGAAAGGCTTGGGCTACTACATGGTGATCTACCTCGCCGGACTCCAGGGCATCCCCGCCGATCTCTACGAAGCCGCCGCGATCGATGGTTCCGATGGACTCCAAAAGCACTGGGATATCACCATTCCACTCATGCGTCCCTATCTGTTTTTAGTTGCGGTGATCTCCTCCATTTCTGCCACCAAGGTTTTTGAAGAAATCTTCATTATGACCAAAGGAGAACCCCTCAATAGTTCTAAAACGATTGTTTACTATCTGTATGAACGCGCCTTTCAAGACTTAGAAATGAGCTATGCCTGCGCCATTGGCCTGGTGCTATTTTTAATGATTTTTGGATTGTCTATTCTCAACCTAAAGTTAGGACAAGTACAGCAGTCGTAAAAAGAGTTGCCGTAGAAGATTGAACCCGCGAGAAACCAACTCGAAAACCGCTGTGCGTTGCTAGACGCATGGTACAAAACATACTAGAATCCAGCACGATGGCTTCAAAAAAATCCCCCAATACCCCACGAGGAACCGATTGGTGAAATTCCCCTCCTTTTTTAACTTTGGCCGCTCGTCTAGAGACATCGGCATTGATCTTGGCACCGCCAATATCTTGGTCTATGTTTTGGGCAGAGGCGTTGTGATTCGAGAGCCTTCTGTCGTTGCCATTGATCAAAATACAAAACTGCCCCTTGCCGTTGGCGAAGAGGCGAAGCAAATGGTGGGGCGTACTCCGGGCGCAATTACGACCATTCGTCCGCTTCGAGATGGCGTGATTGCCGACTTTGAAGCGACTGAAATGATGCTGAAACACTTTATCCAACGCGTCCACGGGGGTAGGACAGTGGGTGGATTACGAGTGGTAGTAGGAATTCCTAGCGGCGTGACGGGGGTTGAGCGCCGTGCAGTAACCGATGCAGCAACACAGGCAGGTGCCAGGGAAGTGCAGCTGGTCGAAGAACCTGTTGCAGCAGCCATCGGGGCAGGCATGCCTGTGAGTGAACCAACGGGCAGCATGATTGTAGACATTGGGGGCGGTACTACCGAGGTTGCGGTCTTAAGTTTGGGTGGAGCGGTCATTAGTGAATCAGTCCGCGTTGCGGGAGATGAACTCACGGAGTCGATTACCCAGTACATGAAGAAAGTGCATAACCTCGTCATTGGGGAGCGAACCGCAGAAGACATTAAAATTAGGATTGGTTCGGCTTACCCCACCAATGAGAATAACGGGGCGAGTATGGAAGTGAGAGGGCTTCACCTGCTCTCGGGCTTGCCGCGTACCGTGGTGGTGAAGGGGCCAGAAATCCGTGAAAGCATGATTGAGCCACTGTCTTCCATTGTCGAAGCCGTCAAACGTACCCTAGAGCGCATTCCGCCAGAACTAGCTGGAGACATTGTGGATCGAGGGATTGTTTTGGCGGGTGGGGGAGCCTTGCTAAATGGCCTAGATAAGCTCGTGAGTCACGAAACGGGCATTGTGGTTCATATTGCAGAGGATCCTTTAAGCTGCGTAGTGCTAGGGACAGGCCGTATTCTAGAAGACTATGGCAAGTTCTCTCGCGTATTTAGTAGTGGTACGATCAACGTCTAGTTTGAAGGTGGGATGAATAGGTTTGTGCTTTGGTGGCGTCGTTATCAATCTACGCTACTGGTATCGTTGCTCATTCTGAGCGCTGCGGGCGTTGTGAGAGCAACGCAGGGTGCAGGGGTAGCCGACCTGAACCACTTGTTAGTGTGGCCATTCAAATCGGATGGGGCGGCGCAGCAAAGGCTCTTGGATGCTCAATCCCAGGCGTTGCAGCAGCGGGTTCAGGAGTTAGAAACTCAGAATCGATCGCTCAAATCTCTGCTGGATTTACCGCCCTTGCCCAATCAAAAAAAGATTGCGGCCTCGGTCATATCGCGCGGGTCTGATAACTGGTGGCAACAGTTGACCTTGGGCAAAGGCAGTATAGATGGCGTTCGCGTGGATGCGGTGGTGGTAGCTCCCGGGGGGCTTGTGGGTCGTGTGATGAGCGTTACGCCTAAAACCAGCCGAGTGCTGCTGGTAACTGATCCAACAAGTCAGGTCGGAATTACCATTAGCCGCAGTCGTCAGGTGGGCATTTTACGGGGACGCTCTAATCGAAGTGGCGTGCTGGAGTTTTTTGATAAGACGCCAGACATCAAAAAAGATGATGTTGTGGTGACGTCTACTTTAAGCAGCCGTTTCCCCGCAGGCATTGCGGTGGGTCGTATCACAGATGTGAACTTAGACCGACGACCTGTGCCTCAGGTTGTTGTAGAGTTTTCGGTTCCCCTTGAGCATGTGGAATGGGTCAACGTGTTAACGAATGGCTAAGGTTTTAAGAGGTAGACCCTCTACCCCCTCATTTCGCTCTCCTTTACAGCGCGCCAATGTTTTGGTGATATTGGGTTCTATCTTTTTTTGTGCGTTACTTCAGCCCCATCGCATTCCTGGCATGGTGCTGTTAGAAACTGCACCCAACTGGCTACTCATTTGGGTTGTGACCTGGAGCGTGAAGCGATCGCCCTGGCAAGGACTCACCGCAGGACTCGCCCTGGGACTCATCCAAGACGGGTTAACCGCAGCGCAACCCACCCACGCCCTCAGCCTAGGGATTGCTGGCTTTTTAACCAGCAGCCTCGATAAGCAGCGGTTTATTGAAGAAGACTTTATCTCGGCGCTGCTCCTTGTGTTTGTCATGGCGCTGGTTGTAGAGGTTATCTTTGCAGGGCAGCTTGCCTTGGGAGGGAATTGGATAATTTCAGATCTCTGGAGTCATCTTCAGCGAGTCGGGCTAAGTTCCGCCATTATCAGCAGCCTGTGGACGCCGCTACTGTACGTCCCGCTCAACCGCTGGTGGGATCGGTTTAATGACCTCATGGAGCGCTAAATCCAGCTAATTCTGCGATCTCAAGACTACAAAAATCGTCATAGAACTTGTCTACGGTTCATCCAGAAATCCGCTAAAGTGAAGGGTAGCGAAATCCAGTCGAGATCAGAGACGCCGCCCATTATGCACCTGAGTGAACTTGTCCATCCTAATCAACTGCACGGATTAACCATTCCGCAGCTGAAGCAGATTGCCCACCAAATTCGAGACAAACATCTCGAAACCGTTGCCACCAGCGGCGGACATTTAGGCCCAGGGCTTGGCGTTGTAGAGCTGACGCTGGCGCTCTATCAAACCTTAGATTTAGATCGTGACAAGGTGGTTTGGGATGTGGGGCACCAAGCCTATCCCCATAAGCTAATAACAGGTCGCTACAATCGGTTTCATACCCTACGCCAAAAAGACGGCATTGCGGGGTACATCAACCGCAAAGAAAGCACCTTTGATCACTTTGGTGCAGGTCATGCCTCTACCAGCATTTCGGCGGCGCTGGGCATGGCGCTAGCGCGAGATCTCCAGGGCGATAACTATAAGACCGTCGCCATTATTGGGGATGGCGCACTCACGGGTGGGATGGCGCTAGAAGCCATCAACCATGCGGGTCATTTGCCCAACACCAACCTACTGGTGGTGCTCAACGACAACGAAATGTCAATTTCTCAAAATGTAGGGGCGCTATCTCGCTACCTCAATAAGATTCGCCTCAGTTCTCCGGTGCAGTTTCTCTCAGAAAACATCGAAGAGCAGCTCAAGCAGTTGCCCTTTGTGGATAAAGGAGAACTGGGTCGACTCAAGGGCGGCATGAAGCGCCTTGCGGTTTCTAAGGTTGGCGCAGTGTTTGAAGAACTGGGCTTTACCTACATGGGACCCATTGACGGGCACAACCTAGAAGAGCTGATTTCAACGTTTCAGGAGGCGCACAAGCACCCTGGCCCTGTGTTGGTGCATGTGGCAACGGTGAAAGGGAAAGGCTATGCGATCGCCGAAAAAGATCAGGTCGGCTACCACGCTCAAACGCCGTTCAACCTTGTGACAGGTAAAGCGATCGGCACTAAAACCCCTAAAGCACCCAGCTATTCAAAGGTTTTTGCCGAAACCCTCATTAAAATTGCCGAGGATGATTCTCGCGTTGTTGGCATTACGGCAGCAATGGCAACCGGCACCGGACTCGATAAGCTTCAGGCAAAGCTGCCCAAACAGTATTTTGATGTCGGTATTGCCGAGCAGCACGCCGTCACCATGGCAGCAGGGATGGCCTGTGAAGGGATGCGCCCCGTTGTGACCATTTACTCTACCTTCTTGCAGCGTGCCTACGACCAAATTATTCACGATGTCTGCATTCAAAACCTGCCCGTCTTCTTCTGCCTTGATCGAGCCGGAATTGTGGGCGCGGATGGCCCTACGCACCAAGGGATGTATGACATAGCCTACCTGCGCTGCATCCCTAACATGACGCTGATGGCACCCAAAGATGAAGCCGAACTTCAGCGCATGCTGGTGACGGGCATCAACCACACAGAAGGGCCGATCGCCATGCGCTACCCCCGTGGAAACGGTCATGGCGCACCCCTCCTCGAAGAAGGTTGGGAGCCTCTGCCCATCGGGAAGGCAGAGCTACTTCGCCAAGGCGACGATCTGCTGATTGTGGCCTATGGTTCGATGGTGTACCCTGCCGTTCAGGTGTCTGAAATTTTGAGTGAGCACGGCATCCGAGCCTCTGTGGTCAATGCTCGCTTTGCGAAGCCTCTCGACGTTGAGCTAATGGTGCCCCTTGCAAAAAAAATTGGTCGTGTTGTCACCCTCGAAGAAGGCTGTATTACGGGTGGGTTTGGCTCTGGCCTAATGGAGGCTTTGATGGAGCACGACGTAGTGGTTCCGGTCACGCGGATTGGGGTGCCCGATATTTTGGTCGAGCACGCAACACCAAACGAGTCGATGTCAGATCTAGGGTTAGATAGCCCCCAGATTGCAGAGCGGATTCTCAAACTCTTGAGCAAAACCCCTGCGGCTGTGGGCTAGAGAAACCCAATCCCACTTAGTAACCCTAATCCTGCCTATCTATTCAGTCTGATTGATAGAAGGGAGTAATGAATTGCGTAGAATAAGATTGCAATCTTCCCATCGCAGAACTTATGACAGCGCCTAACCCCTTTGAGCAGGCTGCTCATGCAGCCATAGAAGCCCTCCGCTCAACGGTTCAGCAGACGGCAAAAACAGCAGATGACATCCAGCAAAATGCCCACAACTTTGTGGAGAAAAGCACCGAACAGCTAGGCCAAGTCGTAACGCCCTTTGCCGAAAACCCTGTGCTGAAAACCGTTACGCAACTGCCGATGTTTCGATGGTTTGCAGCGGCGCTGGGGCAAGTGGATGTGGCAAAGGTGACTCAGGATGTTCAACGGCTGCGGCAGCAACATGCCCAAAAGACACGAGCAGAGCTGACACAGCAGCTTATTCAAGAAGCCACTCTTAAAGCGGCAGGGCTAGGACTCGTGACCAATATTTTGCCGCCCGTTGCGGCGGTACTGTTTGCGGTTGACATTGCGGCACTCGCCTCGCTCCAGGCTGAAATGATTTACCGCATTGCGGCAATTTATGACCTACCGCTGAACGATGCCACCCGACGCGGTGAAGTGCTGGCAATTTATGGGCTATCTTTTGGGGGCACCAGCCTAATCAAGACGGGGCTATCCGTCACAGAACTCATCCCTGGCGTAGGCGCTGTAATTGGAGCCTCCAGCGATGCGGCAATACTCTTTACGCTGGGTCAGGCCGTTGCGCGCTTTTATGAGACAAAGTATCGCCGGACTGCGGGATCTGGCATATAGCTGCTCTATCATAATCACTAGCTGTTATCGGTTGTTGGG
>JANNDV010000249.1:0-9334 GCA_031387975.1 Acaryochloridaceae cyanobacterium OTE_75_metabat_521
AGAAGTTTTGGTAGAAGATGCCAACCACAAAGATCAAACCCAAGTTATGGGACGCACACGGGGCAATCGCCTCACCTTTTTTGAGGGGAATATTGAGCAACTTCGGGGTCAACTCATTCAGGTCAAAATTACCGAAGTTCGACCCTTTAGCCTGACAGGTGTATCGATGGTGTCTGTACCGTGTGGCGCATAAATTAAAGTTAGTCAGCGTATGCGTGTGCCACCATTCCATTCTCTTGGCGAAGACAACAGCCACTTTTACGCTGTTGCCTTCGTGTCCGGTTTCTACGTTCCGCCCTCCGGCAAGTCGCGAGACGAGGCGTTTTTCGTCCTGAACTTTTCGCTGTCGGAGGGGAACCCGTAGAAAAGTTTGGGCTATGAATGCGAGCGTAGCCACCCTTCTAAATCACCAACATTCGCAAAGTCCAATAGCGCCTCACCCAAAGATTCAAGCTCAGCAAGAGATAAGGCTTGAACCTGCGGCATTAATGAAGATACTTCACCTAGACGGCGCGTCAGTTGACGTAGGATAAGCGACTGGGCTTCTTTCAGGGCACCACGCTGTTCTCCACGCTGTTCTCCACGCAGCTCAGTCCGCTGTTCCCATTCCAGATATGCCTGCGATAAAGCCATCATCAACTCCTGTTCTTCTGAAACCTGTCCTGTGATCTCAATGCTGATTTTCCAGTTTGCCAATAACCTCAGTATACTCGACCGTCTAGGATCCCTGGCATCAAAATTAATCACCTCGGCGATTGCGCGTTGTTGAGTTTTGCCTTTGCCGAGTAAGCGTAACCAAAGGGTATCAGCATTGACCGGAAGTCGATTAATGGAAACGATTGCCGTTCTCTGCGCGGGAGGCAGCAAGCAGATCCCCTCGCCCCAATCTGAATGAGCGGATGCACCAAAGCTTTTTAATAGATTTTCTGAAGCTGAAGAAGCCAGAATCCATAAATAGGGAAGTTCTTCTTCTGATAAAGAGTTTTGATCGCGTCGGGCTTGACGACGATAATCGCCATGAACTTGAAACAGCTTCAGCAGACAACTGCGTACCTCATCTGTAGAGGGTTGATTGCGGAAGGGTTCAATCAGGCAGGGTGTTTGAGCAATCCGTCCCAGCAATCCCAGTTCATGCATCATTGGTTGAGCCGTGGGGACAAAGAGAACATCTACCCATTGGGTTTCACCCGCGACTTCATAGCTCGTTTCAATTGTGCCAAAGGGTGAGAGAAATTCTTCTAAGAACTGCTTAGAAAACTGATCTGAGCTATTTTTGGTCATGCTGAACGGAGCCGGAGAACGCCTTCATCATCCCATAGTATGATTGTCGCCTTGATTCAGAGGGTTTCAGCTCAAATCACCGAAATCCGAAATTTAGCTGGCTTGGGGCAGTAAGCCCGACGGAATGGCGGCAATAAGCTGCTGAGTATATGCCTGCTGAGGGTGGCGATAGATTTGCTCAGCCGCGCCAAGTTCCTCAATCTTGCCTTGGTTCATTACCATAATGCGATCGCTCATAAACTTCACCACGCTCAGATCATGGGAAATAAAGAGGTAGGTGAGGTTAAAATCTTGCTGTAGCTCTTTGAGCAGATTCAGCACCTGCGCCTGTACCGAAACATCCAAAGCCGAGACAGATTCATCGCACACAATAAACTTAGGGTTCAGCGCCAAGGCTCGCGCGATGCAGATCCGCTGCCGCTGCCCACCGGAAAATTCGTGGGGGTAGCGCTTTAGGTCGCTGGGCTGTAGACCCACCCGCTCTAGAAGGTAGAGGGCGCGATCGCGGACGTTTTGCTTGATGCCGCTCAGCTTGGCGAAAATATTCATAGGTTCCATCACAATTGCGCCCACACTCATGCGCGGATTAAGAGAGCTAAAGGGGTCTTGAAACACAATCTGTAGATCTTGACGCAATCGCCGCAGCCGCTTGCCGTTGAGTGTCGTAATCTCCTGTCCGTCAAACTGAATGGAGCCGCCCGTGGGTTCGATGAGTCGCAGCAGGGTGCGCCCCAAGGTTGTTTTACCACAGCCTGACTCACCCACTAACCCCAAGGTTTCGCCAGGATAAATTTGAAACGACACGCCGTTGACTGCGGTAACGTAGCGCTTAGCCTGCCCCAGCGCCCCCCGTACCGGAAACCAAACGTTGAGGTCTGTCACATTCACCAGCGGGGTTTGACGTGCTAAGGCTAGGGTGCGATCACGCTGTTCTGCTTCACTTATCTCAATCTCGAGCCGCCCATCTTTTTGAGCGGATGTGGTTTGGGTGACGGCAAAGCCCTGCTCATCCAGCACTGTTGTCATAAAATCTGCCACCGTAGGCAGGTATTTGAGCTGCTTGTGGGGCTGAGGGCGACAGGCGAGTAAACCCTGGGTATAAGGATGGGTGGGATGACTGAAGATTTGGGCAATAGAGCCATACTCTACAAATTTGCCCTGGTACATCACAGCCACTTCATCGGCGATCGCCGCCACAATGCCGAGGTCGTGGGTCACAAAAATAATCGACATCCCCCGCCGATCTTGGAGTTCTTTGAGCAGGTCAAGCACCTGCGCCTGCACCGTTACGTCCAGCGCCGTGGTTGGCTCATCCGCAATCAGAATGACAGGGTTACACGAAATTGCCATCGCAATCATCAGGCGCTGAATCTGTCCGCCAGATAGCTCGTGGGGGTAGCGCTGCAAAAAGGTTCGCTTACGCTCGGTTATCTCCGCCAGTAACTGCCGCTCGGTGAAGACAGTGCCTCGGTCATCCGCTTCGTCGAGAAGTCGCTGCGTCAGGAGTTCGTCTGTGGGAATCAGCTTGACCTCTTGAAGCAGGGCGATTGCCTGTTCTTCTGCCTCTGCTTTAGTAATGGGCTGATGCAGTCGCAGCGCCTCAATGAGCTGAAACCCACAGGTAAAGACTGGGTTCAGAGAACTCATCGGCTCCTGAAAAATCATCGCAATGCGTCCACCGCGATAGTGCTGCATTTCTAATTCAGAAAGGGTGAGTAGGTTAATCGCGGGGCGAGACTCTTCCTGAAACCATAGCTCCCCACCCACTACTTCCCCAGGGGGGCTAGGCACCAATCGCAGTAGCGCCAACGCCGTGACGGACTTTCCTGAGCCAGATTCCCCCACAATTGCAAGGGTTTGACCACGTTTGAGCGTAAAGGAGATATTGTCTACTGCCTTGATCAGGTCTGTCTCTGTTTTAAACTGAACCTGAAGATTTTGAACGGTCAAAATAGGGTCTGTCATAGCAGCAGTTTGAAAAAGGGACGATCTCAGCATAGGCATGAGCGAGATCTTAGCAGGTGTACAGAACGTGCGCTTATGCCAAGATTTGCCTCATGAGTGAAGGGGGTTTAAAGCATCTATGCAGGTAAGCATCACAATTCTGTCAAGGCAGGGTGATCCTCAGAAGAATTAGGGTACCCTAAGAGCGAGCGATTGCCAGCGGCTCAAAGGAGGACGATTGACCACACTTCAATTTGGGCTAAATAGGGCTGTAATAGCTGTATTAAACACGTTGCCAAAACCAGTGCTGATGGGCATCAGTATTGCCCTAATTTTGGCGATTGGAATTGTAAGCTATAGCCTCTCTGCGCAAGCATCACTACTAATCTTTTATCTAGTTCCTGTGGCGATCGCCACTTGGTTTGTGGGTGTGCGTCCTGGCTTTCTTGCCGCTGGGTTAAGTGCTGCCGCTATCGTTTGTGGTCAATGGAGACCCTTACAACCAGAGCTATCGCTTTGGAATGGGGTGGTCGCTGGGTTAGTGGGCTACGGCGTGGCGACGTTACTTCATCGCATTAAAATTTCGAGTGAAATTGAGCGGCAGCTTGCGCGCACCGATGCGGCGACAGGCGCAATTAATCGGCGCTTTTTTATGGAGCTACTCGAAGCAGAGTTTAACCGCGCCCAGCGATATCGCTTTCCGCTAACGCTGGTGAGCATTGATCTCGATAACTTTGAGGAAATTAATCAGCGTTTAGGCTATCAAAAGGGCGATGAGCTGCTGTATCAGTTTGTAGAAAATTTGAGTGAAGCGCTACGAGCCAATGACGTAGTGGCTCGGCTCAGCAATAGTGAGTTTGCAATTATTTTGCCCCAAACCGATGATGACCAGGCGAAGCAGGTTTTTACACGCATTTTGCCGGAACTCAAAACAACTCTAACGTCAGAAGATGTGCCGATCGAGTGCATTTTTGGGGTGATGACATTTCTAGAAATGCCAGAAGATTTTGCCATTCTCAATGATGAGGCAGCCAACCTACTCAAAAAAACAAAGGCCAGCGGACAGAGCCGCTTGGCCTTTCAGGTACAACCCTAAAATAGGTGCCCATTAATGGATGTCTATTAAAAGCCGAGTCTAAGACCCGGAAAGTTGACGACGATATAACCGCGTCGATCTGAGTCGTAGGTGTAGTACTGATTGTTATCGCGCGTGTAGTAGGTGCGATCGCGGTACACCACTCTACGGCAGCCATCGGGCAATCTCACAAGGCCGTTACTGGGGTAGGTCTGATATCGCTGAGAAGGTCGATTGATAAAAACATTTCGACGGTTATGGCGATAGTCATCCCGATCATTAGACCAAGCGTTACGGTCATCATTCGACCAACGGCTATCGTATCGGTCATAGCGCTTATATCGGTCATATTGATCATCGCGGTCACGCCGCCGAACGTCGCGGTCATGGTGCCGAACGTCGCGATCGCGCTTCCACCAAGAAGCTCCATTATTATCACGACCGTTATATTGGTCATCATCATAGGGTCTGGCTGAAGCATTTGAGGCTGTAAATAGAACTGAAGTAGCCGCAAGTGCTAACGCGACTGCACCTGTAAAGAGCCTGTTTTGAGTGTTCATGAGGCATTTCCTTCTGGAAGGATTTGTTGATTGGAGCCAGAAGCCAGCGCAGAATGGGTTGGCCTGAAGCGATAGGAATATCCTAGGAGTAGAGATGCTGAGGCAACGACAATTGTTCCTCAACGGGAGATGAATGATCTACAAGATTACAGCGCCACACCATACCTTGTATCTTCACTTAAAGGATAGCGAAAATGTTGCGGTGCTGACGGGAGCGCTTAAGTCAATCTAGATCGGCAAAAAGATCGGCAAAAAATATTCCATTTTAGTTCTGAAATATCTGGTTTACAATAGATATAGCGTTTATATTGATCGGCAAAATGTTGACGGACGAAGGCGAATCTATCTCACTCATAGAACCTCTGATGCCATCTGAGGAAAATCGTCGGCTTGAAGATCTAGCCTTCGAGCTGGTGGAAAAGGCCAGCGCCTTAAACAGTCAAGTTAAGTCCAAAACTCGGCAGTCCATGGGAGATCTGGTGCGCTCAATGAACTGTTATTACAGCAATCTCATTGAAGGGCACAACACACATCCGATTGACATTGACCGAGCCTTAGCAGGCAACTATTCCCAAGACCCCCAAAAACGCTGCCTTCAGGAAGAAGCAAAGGCGCATATCGAAGTCCAGCGCATGATCGATTTAAATCAAGGTCCAACAGAAATTGTCTCGGTCGATTACATGACCTGGCTCCACCGAGAATTTTGCTTGCGATTGCCGGATGAGTTTCTGTGGGTTGAAAATCCAGAGACAGGCAACAAGCTACGGGTTATTCCAGGGACATTACGAACAAGTGATGTCTGTATCGGTCAACATATTCCACCCAGCGCTGGTGCGCTCCCTCGGTTTCTGGCGCGATTTGCTGAATCCTATAGCCCTACTAAGCTCTCACGGATGCGTCAGGTTATTGCAGTGGCAGCAGCGCATCACCGACTGTTATGGATTCACCCTTTTTTTGATGGGAATGGTCGGGTGGTGCGCTTACTGTCCCATGCGTATTTGAGCAAAATTGAGGTGGGTAGCAGCCTTTGGTCGGTCTCGCGGGGGTTGGCTCGTAGCGTTGGAGACTACAAAAAATTATTGATGGGAGCCGATCAGCAGCGGTGGAATGATTTAGATGGACGCGGCAATCTAAGCGCTAAGGCGCTCCAAGAATTTTGCGAATTTTTCTTGCGGACCTGCATCGACCAGATTGAGTTTATGCGATCGCTTCTAGAACCTACGGAACTTCTACCACGTATCGAACGATATGTTGAACTGGAGGTTCAGGCTAAACGGTTGCTACCTGGATCATTTTCTCTCTTGAGAGAAGCATTAATTTTTGATGAGTTTGAGCGAGGAAAAGCTCTTACGATTACGGGATATCGGGAACGTCAGGCACGAACTGTGCTTAAAAAGCTTGTTGAAGCTGGATTGCTGGTCTCTGATCATCCTAAGGGAAAAGTTCATCTTGGGTTTCCAATTGCGGTTGTTGAGCATTGGTTCCCAAAATTATCGCCAGCGTCTTTTCAAGAATAGAACCAGGTTGAGTGATTGCTCCAAAGCATGAGCGCTTTGGAGCAATCACTCATTTAGGGTGTTTGAGGAATTACGGTCTGTATTCGTTTGAGAATCTGCAATACCTGACTCAACCGACTGCGGTGTGGAGGCATCAGCGAAAAATTATCGGATAAATCGAACTGGGGGTCTGCATCAATTTTTTGCAGGAGTTTAATAAATCGGAACTCATCGCCATTGGTCACTAGGCCAAAGGCGGGATGTGCTGGATGAGGGTTACTCATCATATAGGTGAGTGCTTGCGGAATAGCGACAGCTAGGGAAAGTGCCGTATTCTTGGCTTCGATCACCAACACCCAGAACTGATCTTGAAGAATCAGCGTGTCAATTCGACCCTGAAGCTGCTCATCGCGATCAGGTAGCAAAATTTCAACCGCCGCTTCAGCTCTAATCGTAAATTTTGGCTCATATAGCCCTGCTAAATCCAGCAGTGGAGACACGATCAGCTTGTCGACGGTACCCTCTGCTAAAAAACCACGGTTGCGATGCTCTAAAAAACGCTGCTGAATGTGTTGCAGTGTAACCTGATCTGCCTCGGAGAGCGGCGGTAGTGCTTCAAACCATTCTGTAAAGAAGTCTTGGTCTGTGGCATAGGTGAGGTTAAACCGCTCTGCAACCGCAGAAAGACTTGTAAATTCTTTAGGAATTGCTAGGGTTTGAGCCATTGCGCCTCTGTTGTACTTGTGACTAATTTTAGGATTTAGCTCCCAGGCTGCCAACTCCCATCTTCAGACTGCACGAGCTGACCGGAATCAGCCATGTTTTCAAGGACCGTCTCGCATCGATCGCACAGCAACGGATGCTTTTGCGACAGCCCTACAGTGGTTGAGTAATTCCAACAGCGATCACACTTATGCCCCTCTGCTTTTTCTGAAGCAAGGACATACCCTCAGATTTTTCAAAACCCCCATGGATTTTGACCTGCAAGATTGAAAACCAATACTTCAGCTCATTTACGCCGTTAGCGGTAGCCCCGACGCTTGAGCAAGTTCAGGTCTAATTTCCTCAACGTAGATTTTAGCTAAATCAGGTAAATCTACCCTATCGTTTTCATCTAAGGTCAGAGATGGAAACGTTGAGTGGACAAGTTGAGTAAATTCTTCACCACTTTTATCCAGTGCTTTTTTGATTACGATGTTAAGAATATTTTTTTCGACTTCAGTAAGCTTGGTTTTCCCAAATTTCTCTTCATAAAAATTTTGAACTAAACTTCCTAATGTTTCGCCTTTTGAATTTGCTTCAACAAACTTGATCATTTGGTCGAGTGAGGAATCATCCATTTTAGGTTCCCCATTTACCATTTGCCACTCGATATCTGTTATTTGTCTTGATCGATCAATTGAGGCTCTCCAATCTGCAAGGTAAATAATCTGAATAAGCCGACTCAACGTTAGATCATCTGGAGGACGATATCGAGACATTGTATACTTTAGGACTTCCTTTATAGTACACATATTAGAAACCCTCCCGTGACGCAATATTCAAGTCTGGGATAAGACCTTCCCATCTTCTAAGAAGGCGGTGCATTCGCTCTTCTTCATAACCCTGATTCATTAGTTCATCTATCCGTTCCTGAGTAAATGCTTGGGAATTGACGCTTTCAAATACCAAGGCAGATGTCTTGCGCCTATTAAAGTTCTTAATAGGTCTTATACAAATCGTCCTACTCTTCATCCTTAAGTTGTTAGCAACCTCAATGTTCATATTCCATTGATTAACACACATCTGGCAATAACTTTCTATATCCATCGGAAGATTGTCTTCAAAATAAAATCCATTTTGTCTAACCCAAGCTACCCCTAAAGCCCACTCATCATAATTACAAAAATAAGTAAAATCTTCATCAAATCTTCTGTCTCGTGAGTATTGTCCAAGCAGTTTTAGTTTTCTATTTACATCATCATCGTGATAGAGGCTTATGCGCCCTAAATTTTCAAGATTTAAGATGTCATATAAAATAAGAAGTTCATCACTAATGGCAGAGCGAAAGCTTGTCTGGTTGTTTTCGCTGAGTTTTCCTCGCTCATCTTCTGATTGTCTGAGTGATATCTGAAGCGTCCTGTTTCCTGGTGTAAGTGCGATTTGAGCTATACCGCCAGATAACGACATAACAACCCCTAAAATCGTTAAACTACCAAAAGTCGATTTCCACTTACCTGCATCAATCATCTGCCATATGCTAGAGCATGCCAAGGCAAATGGTCCTAAAACAGATAGAGATGAAGCCCAATGATCCTGAATCCAGATCCATAGGAAGAAGCGAGGAGGTTGAGGGTTAGACAAGATGGATTTCCAAAATCTTTTATCTTAAATAATCTCACGCTCCAAATCAACGTCTAATTCTATTGTGCTTGCAACCTCAGCACGGGAACTTGAAGACATTGTGAAGCCTTGGGATCATTTCTCTGACGAGATTCTAACCTCGCCAACACCCCTCAACAAAGATCTCAAAGAAACGGTCTATGTTTGAGTTTTTGTTACAAAAATCTATATTTTTCCTCCATCCAGCTAGAAATCAAATACCAGCAAAGCTTTAATTTGATAATGATGCGGCTAAGTGCGACACAAAAATCAGATTTTGTCTTTCTGGAAAAAAGTCCTAATTTTTACCCCAGTCCAATTAATAATGCCCTCATTGGGTGATGACCATTCACAGTCTATTTGTAGTGCACTGTTATTGCATTGCGCAAAATCACTATATGCTGGCGATCGGACTCACACTAGATTGAGCCTGACTAATGAAATACTGACAACTGAACAAGGTTGCATGATTTACGAGAGATTTAGGCAGGTTGCCAACTTCCGTCTTCAAGCTGCACGAGTTCGCCTGAAGCTGACATTGTCTCAATGACCGTCTCACACCGATCGCACAGCAGCGGATGCTTTTGCGATAGCCCTACGGTGGTTGAGTAATTCCA
>JANNDV010000286.1:0-6739 GCA_031387975.1 Acaryochloridaceae cyanobacterium OTE_75_metabat_521
CCCTTGTGCGATGGGTATGCCCCCGTTAACTTCTCGATTGTGCGAACGATCTCAATGAATTTATTTCGACATAATGGCTTTGCTTCCATCACTAAAGGACTCAGACAGCTTGCTCATGATGTGCATCGTCTATTTTTCTTCTTCCAATAAATCAGCCCTGCCTTATAAAGGGGGGATTAAGGGGGATAACGTAAGAGGGTGCTGGAAAACGTTCCGACTTGTGTGTACACTGTAGCCTCTAAATACTGAGGTTCAACAGTCCTGTAGAATTTCCACAGATGGGACTACTTGCATTGCTGATTAGCCTCGTAGTCTTCTAACAAGTTGCTGTGTTGCAAAGGACTAAAAACTGTGAACCTTGGCAAGTGGATTGGTCTGGTTACACTTTGTGTATCGCTCTATATTTTGTGGCAAATTCGACAGGTGATACTGCTGGTCTTTGCGGCGGTGGTCTTGGCTTCTGCCATGAATGCCCTCATTCGCCTGCTGACGGCGCGCATCAAAATAAAGCGCGGCTTAGCGATCCCCCTCGTGATTGGGCTGCTGATAGGCATTTCTACAGTGTTTGGGCTACTCGTGATTCCACCTTTTGTGGCACAGTCTCAAGAATTGGCAGCCCTTGTTCCTCAAAGCATTGATCGGCTGGTGTCGCTGTTCCACTGGGTAGAGAAACAGGTTCCTGGTCAAAATTTAATTAATGGCAACCTTCTCGAAGATTTTAAGAAGCAGGCCACCCCTTTAATGGGATCTGTACTGACTAATTTCTTTGCAATTTTTTCAAATTCTTTGGCGGCTGTGCTCAACATTCTGCTGGTGCTCATTCTGAGCATTATGTTTTTGTTAGAGTCTGAGAAATATCGAGGACTCTTAATCCGAATATTTCCTTCGTTTTATCGCCGTCGCGTGGATGAAGTTTTGAAGCTGTGTGAAACGGCTTTAGACAATTGGATGGCGGGAACGCTTTTCAATATGTTTGTGATTGGACTCAGCAGCTTTATTGCGCTGCTGGCACTTCAGGTAAGGCTACCCCTCGCCAATGCACTGATTGCAGGGGTTCTAGAGGCTATTCCAACCATTGGCCCTGCGTTTAGCGTGCTGCCACCCATGGCCGTCGCCCTGTTAGACGCGCCCTGGAAAGCTGGAGCAGTTTTGGCACTGTACTTTTTAATTCAGCAGCTAGAGCAATATTTACTGGTACCGACCGTCATGGCAAAACAGGTGTCTCTGCTCCCTGCGGTGACGCTACTCTCTCAGATTATTTTTGCCATCTTCTTTGGGTTTTTAGGGCTATTGCTGGCCTTACCCCTGGTCATTGTGGGTCAAATTTGGATTAAGGAAGTCTTAGTGAAAGACGTTTTAGACAAATGGAATGAACCCTCTCAAAGGCTCAGCTAAGGAATGTCAATAAAATCGCCGAGTCCAAACGGTTTTGATGCTTCAATGCCTAAATGGAATTACACTGCCAAACCTCAGATCTCCTTAATTCCACATCTTATTTAATCTACGATCCTAAGGGCAGTTTGAAGCTGAACTTGCAGAGGAAGTGCCGAAGAAATGGTAATGCCTAAGCGATCTAATGGTGCTAGAAGATCTATATTCCTAATCTCTGCCTCGGACGTGGTCTGAGGCCAAAAAACGTAGCGACTGCCCATTGAGAGAGATTTCAGACTTTCGGGGTTTGCCGTCAGCCAAATAACAGATTGCTCCGGCAGTCTCTCGGCTGCGGCTGATTGCGGCTCGATCTGCGCTAACACTTCTAAAGCCGGATGTAGCCCCTGCACCAGTCCCCACTGTGGTGTCCAGAGTTGTGCCGTGCCGTGGTGCTGTGTGGCATAGCAAAACAAAGATGCTGCTGCCATAACCGCCTGCTCAAAACTATCAAGATGCCAATTGCCCTGAGTATCGAGGGCGATCGCAAAGGTCTGTCCACCGCCTAACACCTCCATTTCCCGTACCCGCAGGGCGTTAAAGCGAGCGCTAGATCGCCAGTGAACCATTCGCATGGGGTCGCCCGTGCGATAGGGTCGCAGCGATCGCGTTAAACCTTCACTACCATTGCGAGCCAGGGGTACCTGCTGAAACTGCTGCTGTGCCGATGCCCCTATTTCATCTAGAAGGGGACAGCGGCTTAAGGGCAAAATGCGAGGGTACACCAACATTTCAGCCTGAATATGCTGAACGCGACGGCTCCAAAATAGCCCCAGGGGTGCGCCCGTTCGTAGGGTTATGGCCTTCCATTGGTATAGCCCACGGCGTTCTGGGTTAAGCGTATAGTGCCAGCGGTAGGTATCGTGGGGTGCGATCGCCTCAACCACCACCTCAGGCATTTCGCCTAATCCCTTGGGCACCTGATCTTGAACCACAAGCAGCCCCTTAGATTGAGCCATTGGGTTACGAAGCGTAATTTCGACCGAAAGAGATTCACCAACGTGGACAGGGGAAAGGGGCGATCGCCTGATTTCAATCCCCTTTAAAATCCGTATCGGCATTGCAGCAGACAGCAGCAGTAGCGCAGCACCCACGCCACTCAAAACGTAGAGCCAACCTGCCATTGTGTTTGCCGCAGCCAGCCAAAAACAGAATGTTAGCCCTATTAATACCCAACCTGCATAGGCAGGTGCCGCACTATGAGTTTCTAGCCAGGTCAATAGAGGCTTCGCAAGTTTCATGGAGCGCACTTAGATTGGATAGGGTGTATTTATAATCATTCCCAACCTAACCACTGAGGTGGCACTGGTGAGGTAAGATTCCCGCTGTTGAATTCAGTAAAAGCTCTGTGTGGTGCGATTCAAGAGCCGATGCTTGTGCAAGTGTTAACCTTTGTAAAGGACATTGCACGCAGGATAAAACATTATGGGCACGGCACTGATCACAGGAGCCTCTTCTGGTATTGGCGCTGCTTTTGCAGAAGCCCTGGCTGAGCGCGGCACAAACGTAGTTCTGGTTGCCCGGTCTGAAGATCGCCTTCGGCAGTTAGCAGATACCCTCAAAAGCCTCTATGGCATTCGAGCCGATGTCATTGTGCAAGATTTAACAAAGCCAGAGGCCGCAGCCGCTGTGTTTCAAGCCGTAGAAGGCTTGGGTATAGAGATTGACCTGCTGATTAATAATGCAGGGTTTGGAGACTATGGCGCATTTGGCGATCGCCCCCGTCAAAAGCAGCTCGATATCATTCAGCTCAACATAGGGGCACTGGTGGATTTAACCCATCACTTTTTACCCCAAATGCAGCAGCGCAAATCGGGCAGCATTTTAAATATTGCCTCTATTGCTGGGTTTCAGCCCATGCCCTATCTTTCGGTCTATGCTGCAACCAAGGCATTTGTGTTGAGCTTTAGCGAAGCACTCTGGGCAGAGAATCAAAACAAGGGCGTTCACGTTATGGCAGTTTGTCCAGGGCCAACGGAATCTAGCTTTTTTGAAGCGGCAGACTTCCCCAAAACCTTAGCCAGCGAGGGGCAAAGTCTTGTTTCAGCGGAAGTGGTGGTAAAGGAGGCGCTTCAGGCATTGGAGCACAAGCAGCCCAATGTGGTCACTGGCGGCATTGGGAATCAACTGGTGGTGAACGCCGCTCGGTTTTTGCCCCGACCTACCCTCGTGAACGGAATCGCTAAGCTGTTTCGCCCTAAGGCGACCTCAAATCCGTAGCTTGAATCATGTCTCAAAATTTAGGGCAGGTTTTGCCAAACGGTATTGGATCTAAGCCATACCGTTTTAGCTAAACCTGCCCCTACAGACAGACGAATTGGAGATGTAATCTTTAACGGAAATTATTGGGATTTAAACGTAGTCCCTTTTGAAGGCGGACGCCGTTGGTTAAGCCCCTGCCCGTGCCACCATCGGCAGGAGACAGATACGGCTTAAGATTAATGTCCCAATCTGCGTAGCTGCTTCTCCAGGCTGAGTTGTTACCCAATACCGATAACCCTAAGTTCACAAGGTTATCCGTTAAATTGAGGTTGCCATTGCCGCTGCTGACGTAGGTGTTCACCCCCTGAGTCATGGTGCCGCCATCGGCAACCGTCAGATTTTGGAACACAGAATTTCGGGTTACAAGCGGATCTTGTCCGGGTGGGACGGTAAAGACAATGCGACAGGCTGAGTTAGACTGCGTCGTAGCGCAGACGATGTTGTAGCCATTTTCGGTGCCAGTACTTAGCTCATTTAGCCCATCGGGGCGATATTCTTCAAGGCGACGGCTAATTTCGTTACATCGCTTTTCTGCCACCCAACCGTTGGATAAGTCTTTAGGTACCGCCCAAGGAAATACCTCACCGGAACGATTTTCGGGGCTGTACATGACGGTGTACTGACCATTCCAAATCTGACAAAAGAAACGCGGGGAAGCGTTTGCCGTTGTAGAACTGCCATTCTTAGTATTAGAAGCAGCCGCGCTATTAAGCGTTGTGGAAGGCTTTGAATTGGAACCACTGGCGGCAGACGAACGGTTGGGAGCAGTCGCTTCGGACTTGACCTTGGGCAAACTAGAGCTAGAGTAAGTGTCTGCTCGACTCACCCAGCCACTAGAAGAGGCGATCGCCATTACACCCGCCAGCCCAACAGAACACAGGAGTCGAAAATCTGCGTTAACCTTCTGATGGTGCGTCCCAACGTTGTCCATAGAACCTTTCCTTGTATGCACTAAAGACTATATGTGCTCACTGAAGCTCTAAAGACTTTTAGCCCAAGGACAAAGTTCCTGAAAAACAGCGGATTTCTTCGTGACGGCATTTTGAGCCGTCAAATCGGTCAAATAGCGATCCAATCTAGCTTTGGTCGATATCTTCATCTCTTAACGCTAAAAACCTTCATGAGAAAATCCGCAAATAATCTCCCAAATTTGTCACAAAACTTTAATTTAGGGCAAAGTCTGTCGTATACTACCCAGAGAATAATGGCGACTCAGCAAGGATTTTCGGTTAATGCTAGGTGAAGTTCATCCCCGGACGGTTCCGTATGAATTTTTAGGGCCTCCAGGGGCGTTTAACCCTACATTGCTTATGCTGTTGGCATCTATTGCCCTCATCGTAGGGTCAACGCTGGGGTATTTTACGGGGAATTTGCCCGGTGGCGTTGTCTTTGTGCTCAACGTGTTGGCACTCCATTTAGCGGGTACGGTCATTCACGATGCGTCCCATAAGGTTGCCCACGGCGATCGCATTATCAATGCCGTGATGGGTCACGTCAGCGCCTTGATTTTAGGGTTTGCGTTTCCGGTCTTTACGCGGGTGCATATGCAGCACCATGCCAACGTCAATGACCCCAAAAACGACCCCGATCATTTTGTTTCAACCTGCGGCCCCCTCTGGCTGATTGCCCCCCGATTCTTTTACCACGAGCTATTTTTCTTTCAGCGCCATCTGTGGCGTAAGTTTGAGCTGCTGGAGTGGTTTTTGAGTCGTCTCTTTATGGTGAGCGTGGTCTGGTTTGCCGCTTCCCACGGTCAGCTTGGCTATGTCATGAACTATTGGTTTACCCCTGCACTTGTGGTGGGTGTGGCGCTGGGCTTGTTTTTTGATTACCTACCCCATCGCAATTTTCAAGAGCGCAACCGCTGGAAAAATGCGCGAGTATACCCGAGTGCTTGGCTCAACGTTTTGATTTTGGGTCAAAACTATCACCTGATTCATCACCTATGGCCTTCTGTGCCTTGGTATAAGGTTCAGCCTGCGTACTATGCCGTCAAGCCGCTCTTAGACGCCAAGGGTAGCCCCCAAACCCTCGATATTTTTAACCGTGAAAACATCGGCAGCTTTTTGTACGATCTTCTGATCGGCATTCGATTTCATCGTCATTCTGAGACAGCCTCAGCGCTATCGAGCAATGTGCTGCTGTTAGAAGAAAAGCAGCAGCTAGAAGAACTCTTGCGCGAACAGACTTCAGAAGTGCGCCAATCAGCGGCATTGCAGGCGACGGATCGAGCGGCTTAACGTTGACCTTGAGTGAATCTGTTCAAAGCCTGCGTTCAGAATCCTCCTCAGCTCTTTAGAATAGAGATGTTGAGATTTATTGAGATGGACTGTCTATGGCTCCCGCTGTACTCGTTGAGCAGTTACAGAAACGCTATGGCACAACCGAGGCGGTTAAAAGTGTGTCTTTCCAGGTCGAACCTGGAGAAATTTTTGGGTTGCTAGGCCCCAATGGAGCCGGAAAAACGACGACGTTAAGGTGCATCTGTACTTTAGCGGCTCCGGATGCAGGCAGAGTTGAAGTGTCTGGGGTTTCTGTGGTGGCACAGCCCAAGGTCGCACGACAGCTTTTAGGATACGTTGCCCAAGCAGTGGCTCCAGACAAGGTGCTGACAGGTCGGGAACTGCTTCAGCTTCAGGCAGCGCTCTATCATCTGCCTAAAGCAGCGATTGCCCCCCGCATTGAGTCCATTATTGATCGTCTTGGCTTAACGCCTTGGGCAGATAAAAGAACGGGCACCTATTCTGGCGGTCTTAGTAAGCGGCTGGATCTCGCCGCTGGGCTGCTCCATGAGCCTGTGGTGTTGGTACTCGACGAGCCGACCGTAGGACTAGATATCGAAAGCCGCCGCGTCATTTGGGACTTTTTACGGCAGCTGCGCGATCGCGGCACCACCATTCTGCTCACCAGCCACTACCTTGAAGAAATTGATGCCCTAGCAGATCGGGTTGCCATTATTGACCAAGGCAAAGTGATTGCTGAGGGGACTCCTTCGGCATTGAAAGATCGCGTGGGAGGCGATCGCATCACCCTAAAAATCCGTGAGTTT
>JANNDV010000295.1:0-7666 GCA_031387975.1 Acaryochloridaceae cyanobacterium OTE_75_metabat_521
ATAAGTCAGCTTTTTAGCTTCATAAAGCTCAGTAACCCACAGATCTAAAGCATCCCATGCAACAAGACGTTGAATAAACGCAGCACTAGCAGCCACAGCATCATCACGGGTTGATACTGTTATGGGGTCTACAAGCCAGTCCCCATGAGACAACTCAAGAATGCTCCACTCCCAGCCATCATCCAACTGTTCCAGACGAGTGCAGTACCCTGGATGCTGAGACAACCATTCAGAGCTGTCAATCCAGAGCATTGCTTCCTGAATTAATTGGGCTGGAGATAAGCCGTGGCGATAACTCATCCTAGGGATACACACAAGACGGGGAACCTTGGGGAAAGTCATATGAGCGCTTAGGCCATGAGCAACGTCATAGCAGTGAACCTCAATCACATGGTGCTTATATGTCGTGGTGGCGATGAGGTCGGGATTGACGACTTGCATTGGAAAATCCTCTATAAATTTGACTTGTGTAAGGCGTGTTGCCAATTGGCAACATTTACCATTTGAAGACTTCAGATAGTTTGGGCGTGGCGGCGATCGCACTCCTGAAAGCTGCTAGACGCTCTAACCAAACCTGCCATTATTGCGCCATCTGGTCACGGGATAGCACCCATTCCAACGCTTTCCTATTGGGATGGGCAATGATGATCACGGCTTGATTCACCTCAACACCGTGGCTATCTTCTAGGGCAGCGGCATAGGCCGTTACCTGAAGCAAATAGTCCTCACGTCTGGACTTAGATCCATCTGGGTTAGCTGTGGTCTTGAAATCAATGAGCGTGTTAGGAACCTTTCGATAGGTCGCCAATGCGTCAAAGGTGTCTGCGTACTGATGCTGACGGTGGTAAACGAACCGTTCCGTAAACCGCACTCTCCGAACCTGCCTAAGAACGGGTTGCAGCGATACCCAATAGGGTTTCAACGTATCAGGAACCTTAGCCGTAGCTCGATACCCTCTCAGGCGACGTTCACAGAACTGGTGAATGGTTGTGCCGCGATCAAAAGCCTGTTTAGAAAGTTGATTGGCCTGTTCAGCTCCGACCGATTTACGCCATGAGTGTAATCCAGCCTTGTTTCCCGTCGCACTTAGGATGCCCGTAACCGATGGCATCCAAACCCCATCAATCAGATAGTGACGGATGCCGTGAATCGTTGCAGTTGTTTTCATAGGGTTAGTGAAGCCCCCTTGAGGGCAGAGGGCTTCTTTCTCCTGTCTAGCGGCGTTTAGACAACCCAGCCGAAACAGGTTCCGGTTCTGGTTCACGGCTCACTCGCGTCGTTTCAATCAGCGTGGCGATTTCTTCAGCGCTCAAGCCGTCAATGCACAGCATTTCACGGGTGCCTGTCAGATCGGCTAAGGGCGGGTTGCCCTGCATGAAAGATGCAATCTGCTCAAGCTGTGCTGTCTCAGCTTCTCCATCGCGTTCTCGCCAGTCCCATTTCACGCTGTAGTAGTTGCGATCGCCACTGGCATGACGGGCAAAGGAAACCTTAAAGACTCCTTCCGCTGGGTTAACCCCATTCCCCATCAGCCGCGTCACACACTGCTGAAACTGACCAACCGAGCGCGTCTTGATGTAGCTGACACAGACCGTATTCGCTGGCAGAAGGTCACAACCTGGAGCAGGAATGTAGAAAATCTGAAGCCATTCAGCATTCTGAGTTCTGCCCAACGTTCCAAAGTAGCGCGACACCTTGATAATGCTGATTTCAGCCGCATTGCCCAAGAAATCATCTTCACCGAGTGCCAACTGTCCAGCCTGACAGTTGAACCGCACCGCATAGGGCGCACTGGGCAAAAAGACCGCATCCGTGGGCTTGACTCCAAAAATATTGCTTAGCATCATGTCTGTTTTCCTTGTGAATTTGAATGTCATGTTTTGTTCTGTGGATTGGGCAGTTTTGAGACATACCCAGGTCGCTATATCAGTCGATAGAAGCGCAATGATTCCCGACTCTCACCATCGTGGGCTTGCGGTACTTGCCTGGTGTGTCGAGATGCTGAATATCCGATGGGTCTAGACCTGCTTCAATGTGCTGTGTCTTCAGGTCAATAAATCGGGCTACGCGCTGGGCTTGTGTTCTGTCAGTGGTCATCGCTAAAATCTCCTTACTCGTTTACGGGTAGGGCACTGCAACTGATTGGAGTCTGGAGCAGTGCCTTTTGATATTTCCATTATAGCGTTAGTAACTCCACTGTAGCAAGTAACTCTAAAAGGCTAATATTGTCATCTCGTCTATCTGGTTTTAGGATAGATAGGCCATACTTGAGTTATTGGAGTTACTGATTATGACTGTGGCAACCGACAAAACAAAAGTCAGCAGCTATATGGATCAAGAGCTTGTCCGTAAGCTCCGTGTCCTGGCTGCAATAGAGGGGCAAAGTATCAGTAGTTATTTAGAGTCCTTGGCAAGACGTGAGATAAGACAAGCTCAGTCCAAGGGCATCAAGTTCGGTTTCAGTGATAGTGACAATGTGGAGGTATCGTGACCCAATCAATGGAAAACGACTTTCAGCGCCTAGTTATAGAGCGCCTAGACAAAATCGACAGTGACATTGCTGGGCTAAAGCAAGACACCAAAGACACCAACACTAAATTTGATATCTATGTGAAGGCATCTGAAAAAGTTGAGCGACTGGCGACCACCATCATCATTACCGCTGGCACCGTTACGTTATTGGCTCCGGTTTTACAGGCAATTGCACCCACTATTCGCGCTTTTCTGGGAGGGACAGCATGACCGCTGCACAGCCTGATCGACTAGACCGCTTAGAAACATTGCTAGAACAGCTCATCAGCGATCAGCAGTCTACAAATGAACGACTAGGGCGACTAACCGAAGATATTGAAACCTCCAATAGCCGCATGGATAAATGGGAAGAACGGTTTTTGCAGTTATCCAGAGATAACCTCATCATTGCCCGAACTGTCATTATTGCCGCTGCCAGCGTCGTGATTCTGGGTAGCGTCCTAGACAAAGCTGATGTGCTGATTGCAGGACTGGCAAGGCTACTGGGAAAAGCTTAGGTTTGCTGTCACCGGATGTGTCAATCTTCGCAATCTTCCCGCAGATGATTTAAGCAGTCACCAGAATCAATACTCTGCAAGCATTTCAGGGACTATAAGCACCACGTTGACATCGTGGGGGTCTCCCGTTCGAGTCGGGATGTGTCCATATCCTAAACCCCTTGCAGCGCAAGGGGTTTTCCAGTTAAGGGGCAAGCCTTTTTGGGCATGGTTTAAAAACCGAGGTTTTAGGGTAGCAGCGCAGGAAAAATTGAGCCATCATTTCACTGATGACCTGGATTTCATTTCACCCTTATTTAGGCTTGCTGGAAGCGCGTAAATCCCAGCATCTCTAACCAGTGCCGATGGCTTTCTCCCGTCATCAATTCCTTCGGGCTTTTGCCCACCCGTTCCTCACGCTCACTGCGGATAAACTGACGGTGATTTAGAAAAAACTGCAACAGATTCAAGAACCTATCCCACTAATGATAAAATAGGGAAGAAGTGATGAATCAAAGCAATGGCAGGCCGATTTGCAGGATTGAGCGACTTAGAGTGGAAACTATTCGAGGACATATTTCCAGAGCCAGAGCGCAGAGGAAAAGGAATGCCCCATTCGCCCTATCGCCATATCGTTAATACCTTGATGTACATCCTGATTACCGGATGTCGATGGTGCGATATTCCGCGTGAGAGAGAATGGGCTTCCAAAAGTAGTGCCCATCGATGGTTAAAACGCTGGTACAAAGATGGAACGTTGGCGCTTCTTCAGGAAAGGATTATAAACATTGCCCAAGAGCAAGGACTGATTCAATGGGAGTATGGGTTCGTGGACGGCTCTTTTTCCCCCTGGCAAAGGTGGCGGTGAGGTCGTCGCCTATGGCGGCAAAGGCAAAGGGATTTTGATTCACCTGATGCCAGAGGGAAATGGGATACCCATCCGTTTCTGTACGACGCCTGCCAACGGAGATGAACGCCAACAAGTTTTACCGCTGTTAGACCAGATCAAAGTCAAAACTTCAGTCGTGGGTAGACCCAAGAAACGATTTAAGGTTCTGTCCGGTGATAAAGGTTATGACGCCAAGTGGCTCAGGCAAGCATGACGGAAACGCGGGATGCGCGGTCAGATTGCCAAGCGCCGATGGCGAGGAAAAAAACCTTTAGGTAGGCCGATCCAGATTTCAATCCCACGGTTTCAGCAAGAACGCTGTTTTGCTTGGCTCCAACGCAAGTATCGAAGGTTATCTGTACGCTGGGAGCGATTGAAAATATGTTTTGATGCCTTTGTTCACCTAGCGATCATTCACATCTGGATTAATAAACTTATATTAGTGGGATAGGTTCATGAAAGTAGTGCGGCACTACAAGTAATTTAGAAAGGCTCAATAGGTGCTTCAGGGAGGTTAACACGGTAAATGTTGTCGTTAACAAATTAAATGCCGATCCGCCACGGTGTAGGCAAAGTCGAGAGCAGTCGCGGTCTTTTCAAAGGCGGATTGAAGAGTAGCAGCGTGATGAGACATAGTGGACTCCCAAATAGCTAGAGAGTAAGCAACCAAATTTGTAGGGGCTTGACTATTATATATACATAATAACAGATAATTATATACAAGTTAAGTGCATGATTGAAGCTTTAGACACAAAGAGCAAAGCATCTAAATCTGAAAAGTTTTTGATGTAAAAGCTTTTCAGAGATTTAGATGCAACGATAAGAGGTAGTGCTCAAGATGTAATGATGTAGAGGTAGAGTTCCTTTCGGTTTGCCTCTGATGCCTTCTTGCCCTGGTTGTACATCCTCCCAAATAGCTAAAAATGGTCATATTCACAATGGTAAACAGCGGTTCAAACGTCAGGACTGCGGACGACAATTCGTCGAACAACCGACCAAAAAAGTAATCGACCAAACAATACGGGAACTGATGTGAATTCCGGAAAGTATGTCTGCTTAATCGAATGATTTTTCCGGAAAGTATGTCCGCTTAATTATTCATTGCTCAAAGTAGTAGGCGTTGTCAATCCAGTGCTCTGAATTTGAATCGTTTCTTCATGGAGAGAATCGTCATTCATGCCTGGACGCTCCAAGTCAAACTTACGCTCCTTCAGGCGATAGGAAGCCCCAGAGAGCTTGATGTACTCACCGTAGTGAAGAGTGCGGTCAATAATGGCTCTGGCTAATTCTTCATCATGGAGCACTCTGCCCCAAAGCTTGAGTGGTTTGTTGGTCGTAAATAGGCAAGGTTTGCCCTGATGGTAGCGCTGGTCTACCACCTGAAAGAGCACATCTGCGGCACCTGGCCCATAGCCGAGATAGCCCATCTCATCAATCACCAGAACATGGGGTTGAATGAAGGGCTTAAGGGCTGTATTAAGGTCATGAGCAACTCTCAACTCATTGATTAGAGCTGCTGCTGTTGTGAACCGAGCCGCAAAACCATTCTGGATGGCTTTATAGGCAATGCTGATACAAAGATGAGTTTTCCCTGTTCCTGGCGGACCTTCCAAAATTAAGCATCGATGGTCACTCACCAGTTCAGGCCCCAGAAAGCGACCTAGCATTTGACGTTTGAGATCGCTCCTGAAGGTAAAGTCAAAGGTTTCAATCGTGGCATGAAAGGGAAATTTAGCCCGTGTCATCTGGTTGACAATCCGATTTTCAGCGCGATGAGCCACTTCCTCTGACAGTAAACGTTCCAGGAATTGGGCATAAGACCATTCCTCTCGTTCCGCCACTGGAATCAGCTCAGCAAAGACACGTTGAATCGTGCTCAAGCCTAAGCGCTTGAGCAATACCTCGATGCTCATAGAATTTGACCTTTTAATGAATGATTACAATGACAAGCCGCTCAAACCCAACAAAGCAAGCTTGGATTCCCCTCAGCGGACTTTGAGTGCGTCACCGCTCTCGAAGAGCTAGCGATCTCCAACAGATACTCACTGCCAAAACATCGTTCCTCCGTGGATAGGGTAATCGCAGCTAAGAAATCTGTGCGTCCTATGCGTTCATAGAGGCGATACATTTGGTCTACATCAGGCTCCCAAGCTTGAGGACGACGATGCACCAATCTGTTAAATAGAGTTCAACCATAGGGTCTAAGTCGAGCAGTAATTGTCGTTGAGCATAGGGTTTACCCCGTTGAAACCGGAATAGCTCCTGAGCGTGCTCCGCTTTCACACTAGACTTGCCATTTTCCGGAAACCTCGGATGCTTTGCCAGAAAACGCTCCCCTAGATATAGCAATCGCCATAGTTATTAGGACGCCATCTTCAAGACATGCTCCATAGCATCGCGCAAACAATTAAAGTCTCTTAGGCAGTGGCGGATGCGACTCTTAATCCAAGACCAGCAGTTCTCAATCTTGTTCAGGTCTGGTGAATAAGGAGGCAAGTGTCGCGTACCACGCTCTTTGTCGCAGAGCAAAAGTGATGAAAGTACTGATTAATAAGGGTTTGAGTGATGTAGTATGGCAAAAATGTGCCGTACCATGCTCTATGTCGTAATTTTTTAGGCGTGTGTACCGCGCTTTATGTTGTGTTCATGAAGCATGATTTGATTGACATTGTGTCTGTAATGCTTAATTCATAGGAATTTTTGCTTTAAAGAGTGGGAGAGAAAATACCACGATAAGTGTCGTATTACGAGTACACTCAGGGGAGTGTTATGGGTGGGTGATTGATGTCTAACCCGCTTTGCCAGCAATCCAATAATCAGGGAGTCAGCGAAGAAGAAACGTCTGCTTTGCAATCAGTGGATTTGTGCGACGCATTAGAGCCTAAAGTTGGCAGGGAGCTGTTGGGGCCGGAAGCCCTATCGTCGCGAGAGATAGAGCGACGAATTTCTGAGATTCAGCGACTCTTAGCGGTACGTGGAACTGCCCGCTATGGAGAAGTGCAGCGGCAAGTGGCCCAATCGCTGGGTATCACAGTGCGAAGCGTTCAACGTCTTATGAAGTCATGTCATGAACAAGGACTGGTAGGGATCTTCAAACAGTCACGGAAAGATCGTGGCACAGTTAAAACAGATCCAGATTGGCATGACTTCATCGTAAAAACCTATAGAGAGGGCAATCGTGCGAGTCGGCAAATGAGTCCTGCCCAGGTTGAAGTCCGAGTCAGAGTTCGTGCTCAAGAATTAGGAGTCGAAGACTATCCTGGGCGAACGACGGTTTACCGGATACTGCGCCCGTATATCGAGAAACGCCAGCACCAAAAGCGATCGCTAGGATGGCGTGGAGATCGGCTGAAGCTCAAGACTCGTGAAGGGATAGAGATTGAGATTGAATGGTCGAATCAAGTGTGGCAAGTGGATCACACCTTGGCAGATGTTATGGTTGTAGACCAAGCTGGTGTATTGCTGGGACGCCCGTGGTTAAGCATAGTCGTCGATACCTATTCACGGTGCATCATGGGAATGCACTTAGGATTTGATCCACCGAGCGCTCAACTCGTCTGTCTGGCACTACGGCACGGAATTTTACCAAAACGATATCCTGTGGCGTATGAATTAAAACAAACGTGGGAATGACCTTACCCCAAAAAAGTGGACAGGTAAGTTAAGCTGCCATCGGGTGCTTTAGAGTGCTCCAGTAATTCTCTTCAAATTGAACAGGGGAAAGATATCCAATCGTCGAGTGCATTCTTTGACGGTTGTAGAACACCTC
>JANNDV010000309.1:0-1707 GCA_031387975.1 Acaryochloridaceae cyanobacterium OTE_75_metabat_521
CTTTGCTTTAAGGTTCGCCAAAAACTTGACTTGTCAGATGCTAATGGCTTTCCTGCACAATGGACAGTCATTCTTGGTGATAATGGCGTTGGAAAGACAACCCTGCTCCGTTGCTTAGCAGGTCTGAGACCAAATCCTCACCTCAATTACTTCTACCCTGATCCGAGAAAAATCAAAGATTCTCAGATTTACCAAACAGAGTTTAAAGCCTCTTTTATGCACGGCTCATTTCTCAGTAAGCCTGCCAAAATGATACAAAGCTCTTTAATATTCTATATTGAAACTCATAAAGGTGGGACAAGTATTCAATATAGATTTTCCCCACCACCACTTGAAGAAAAACTACCTGAAATCAAATGCTACGGTTACGGTGCCAGCCGCAGAATGGGTGAAACTTCACTGGCAGAAGCCTTGTCTACTGAAAGTTGCGCCACCTTATTTTTTGATAATAGAACACTTATTAATGCCGAAGAGTGGCTATTGCAAGCAGATTATGCAGTAGCTCGTTCTTCTCCCGATAAAACGCCACGACTTGAACAGCAGTTTCATCTCATCCAAGATACTTTAAAACAACTCCTTCCCGATATTTCTGATATTCGTATCGCATCTGTTGACGAGAATAATTCCCGTCCAGTAGCGGAATTTCAAACACCTTATGGATGGGTGCCACTAAAAAATCTGAGCCTGGGATACAAAACAGTCATTGCCTGGACTGTAGACCTAGCAGCGAGATTAATAGATCGCTATCCGCACAGTGAAGACCCTTTGTCTGAACCCGCTGTTGTTTTAGTAGATGAAATTGATCTTCATCTACATCCAAAATGGCAGCGTACCATCATGAGCTTTTTGACAGAGCGCTTTCCAAACACTCAATTCATCGTGACTGCCCATAGTCCCCTTGTTGTGCAGGCGGCAAAAGATGCAAACATAGTGCTGCTGCGTCGTGAAGGCGATCATGTCGTCATTGATAACGACCCTGAAATTATTGATAATTGGCGCGTTGAACAAGTCCTATCCAGCGTCTTTGATTTACCCAGTCCCCACTCGCCAGATATAGAAAAACTGATTGAGAGCAGAAGAAAAATTCTTACAAAACCTAAGCTAACTGCCAAAGATGAGCGAGAACTGAAGAAGCTAGAAAAACAAATTGGCAGTCTGCCAACCGGAGAATCCCCAGAAGATATTCGGGCAATGGATATTATCCGTAAAGCCGCCAAGCTCTTAGAAAACAGTTAGCCTCGTGTTTACGCCGTGATTCGCATCGACAAGCCCAAGACTGCGCCAGCAAAGCTAACCACAGACGGGAAAACCAAAGCAGATTCCCACATTGATGAATATAATCAAACCCCAGTTGAGTATCAGCAAGGCAAAAAATCCTTCAGCTTCTCCAGCGATATTTATGGGCATCGCAGCGTAAAAGCCGCTCTGGTGCTTGCCCAGCATAAAAAATGCTGCTTTTGCGAGCGCCTTGTTGGAGACGATGGCGACGTAGAACACTTTCGCCCCAAAAGTGCCTACACTCAAAAAAAGGGAGGCAAACTCAATCGCCCTGGCTACTACTGGCTTACCAGGGTTATTTCATTCTAGCCAGATGTAGAAAAAGCCTCTAAAGTAAGGGTGCAGTTGTATCGTTGGATTTCCAGCCATGAGTACATTAGCCATCGTAGAAGCGTTTAGAGACTTACCTGACCTTCGTCGCGGAGCAGG
>JANNDV010000146.1:0-2893 GCA_031387975.1 Acaryochloridaceae cyanobacterium OTE_75_metabat_521
GATCGCGAACTAATGTAACGACGCCTGCGTCTAATTCAGGGACGGGGCTGGGGTTGGCGATCGCCAAGGCCATCTGCGAAACCCATCAGGGACAAATTCGGGTCGAGAGTAAAATAGGCCAAGGCACTACATTTAAGGTAATCTTGCCGCAATTTGAAATTAAGGCATAAATTAAATGGATAGAAAACCGAAGGGAGCAAGCGATTGTATGCGTCAGTCTATTATTTCGCTATTGATGATTGGCGGTGTCTTAAGCCTTAGCAGCTTGCCAGCCCCAGCCCAGGTTAATTCAACCAATTCTTTGGGCAATGGTGCTTCTCCAACGGGTTCTACAGATATTTACTTTATCAATCGGGCTAAAAATTTGGCGCGACAGGCTGCCATTACTGCCAATGGTGGCTTAGAACGCTATCGTCCCGATCCGGTGATGTTTGGCCCTGCCGTCCAGACCCAGTACAACCGCAACGGTGACGGCAGTATTACCTTTTCCTTTGCAGGGGGCGCTCCAGGTCTGGCAACACCCAGCCTTGAAACCATTGCCACGGTCTCGACAGAGGGGGTGGTTAAACTAGACTACAATGGCCCTCTGCGCAATATTGGCGCTGGCTTTTTACCCATTACCAATCAGGCGCTTCCAGCTCAAAATTCGGCTCCTTCTCCCCGTTTTACTCCAGCTCTTCCAAAGTTCCCCGTTTCAAATTCAGCCGCCATTTCGCCCACGATGGTGCCAGGTGTGGGAAATGGCACCGCACCCAGCGATCGCCCCCTCATTGGCTGGGTAGACGAAGATGCCTTTTTCTCAAAGGCGCGAAACCTAGCACGACAGGCTGCCATTAAAGCCAATGGTGGCCTATCTCGCTATCGCCCAGAACCCTCGATGTTTGGCCCTTCTGCTCAAACCCCAGCCGTCAAAAATGCCAATGGCAGCATTACGTTTTCTTTCAAGGGCAGCGCACCTAGCACCACTGCATTAACCACCGAATCAGTGGTAACGGTGAATCCAACGGGCAACGTCAACCTTGAGTACAACGGCCCAATTCGCTAGGGAGTTTCTCTAAAAGTCAAACTTTAAAGCTGCCCAATCATCTTATGGGTTTGGGGAATGACGCGAACAGACGTAAGCTGCTGCTTCAATTTTGCCTGCCAATCTAGCACTTGCTGCGGGGTAGGCGGCGTGGGTTGCCCCTTGTCGCTCAAGGGCGTAACGGGCTGAAGAAAGAGAGGGATGTTAGGGTTTACCCGCGCCATGAGCGCTGCGGCTTGGTCAAGGTCGGCATCCGTGGTGTCGCGGGAGGTGATGAGCTTACAAAATACGGTCACGCCTGACTGATTGCAGAGCTTGAGAAACGCCTCATGCGCTTTCCAATGAGTTTCGCCGCTGACGCTTGGCAGCTTTAGATCCATACCCACCATATCTAGGTAGGGCAACAGTTTTTGCAAATCATCCGGTCGATGCCCTCCGGTTTCAAGGTAAATCGGAATCTGAACGGCAGTACGAAGCTGGCTCAAAAAATCAGCCAAAAAATCGGCATGGAGGAGTGGCTCCCCTCCCGTTAGGCTCAGGCTATCGTGCAAGTTTGCTACAGCCTGACGCTTTACCCAGGTGATGAGCTGCGAGATCTCAACCGGATTAGGATGAACCTCAAAGTCTCGTTGACCTGGCGTTACTTCGATTCGGCAGGTTGCGTCAGTGTGCCAGGTGTGGGCGCTATCGCAGAAGCGGCAGCGCAGATCGCATCCTCCAAACCTTACAAAAAGCTGGCGGGTGCCAACGTTTAGCCCTTCTCCCTGAATGGCAGAGAAAATCTCTACCAGTGCAGCTCTTTGAGTAGAAGCGTCTTGGATAGAGTCTTGATGCAGTGCGATCGCCGCTACTTTCTCCCCCATCATCATTTCCATCGTTCCCTTGATGCATAGGACAACGGATCTTCAAGGCCAAGCTCAGCAAAGGCCGCTAGCCGCAGTTGGCAAGAATCGCATACCCCACAGGCAACGGGTGGGGTAACGTCGCCGCCGCCATCGCTGTAGCAAGACCAGGTTTTAGCCCAAGGCACCCTCAACGCATTTCCCATCTGAATGATGTCCGTTTTGCGAAGATTCAGCAGCGGAGCCACAATTTCAATGGGCACACCTTCACGACCTTGGCGCGTCCCTAGCCGAAACGCCTCCTGGACAGCCGTAATAAAGTCTGGGCGACAGTCTGGGTAGCCGGAGTAGTCAAGCTGATTAACCCCAATGTAGATATACCCTGCGCCAATCGCCTCGGCATAAGATAGAGCAAAGCTTAAAAAAATCGTGTTACGCGCCGGAACGTAGGTAATGGGGATGTCTGCTGACATGGCAGAAGGCGATCGCCCCGTAGGCAAATCCAGTCGCGTATCCGTCAACGCAGAGCCGCCCCACTGACCCAAATTAAACGTCACGACTTGGTGATCCTTCACCGCTGCCGATTGGGCGATCACTGCCGCCGAATCCATTTCTGGGCGCTGCCGCTGACCATAATCAAATGACAGCGCATAGCAGTCTAGACCTTGCGACGTTGCCCCATACAAAACCGTAGAAGAGTCCAACCCTCCAGACAGTAGAACAATCGCTTTGGATGCCTCATGTTTCATCAATGTGTCGCTTAGTCTTTAATTGAATGTGTCGCCTTATGAACTATTCTAAATCGCTCTTTATCCTAGCTTGTTCTTCTCTACAGCAATCTTCCATGATGGAACCTAATCATCAAAACTCACTTCTTAAAAAGAGGATAATCCACCAAAACCCCTACATATCCGATAGCATCGTATGGCTCTATCGGATATGTCGCACTAATTGCGATAACTCGTGCTAGTATCCATCTGATCATTTAAACTTGGCGAAATCTTAAGGAAAATAGCCAAAACATTAA
>JANNDV010000147.1:0-24758 GCA_031387975.1 Acaryochloridaceae cyanobacterium OTE_75_metabat_521
GGCACCACTCGTCTGCTCACGGATCCGCCTATCCGCTACGCGCTAGCGATGCAGCTTGTGGCCTCTGTTGCTGGAGCGCAGATCTTAGTGAACACGGTTGGCTACGTTCAAGGAACGCTGCACTTAGGCAATCAGCAGTATGGCTGGGTGATGGCAGCCTTTGGGATTGGGGCAACCTTGGCTTCGGTGGGGTTTGGCATCTTTGCTCAGCGTCTAGCGCGAACCACGTTTGCTCTGATGGGTGCTGCACTGATTACGATTGCTCTGCTGCCTGCTAGTGCCGCAAGCCTGCCTCTACTAATGGTTTTTTGGTTAGTGGCTGGAGCTGGGCAATCTTGGGTAAATCTGCCGACTCAAACCTTGATTGCAGATCGAATTCCCAAGGAAATTCAGGGGAGAGTATATGGCGCACACTTTGCCTGGAGTCATCTGTGGTGGGCTTTCTCCTATCCGTTGGCTGGATGGCTTGGCAGTTCGTTTCCGCGTAATTCGTTTTTCTGGGGCGGCTTAGTGGGTCTAGGGCTGCTGACGATCATTCAGCTAACGCTCTCACCCCGTCAAAGATCCCTCCGCATCTCAGAGACGGAGCGTAGTTCTGTTGAGCAACAGGAGCAGCCGACGATTTGGCATGACCATTCTCATGTCCATGACGAGCGCCACCAGCATCAACACGCTTCAGGAATTCTGGCGAGCGAACCTCATGCCCACGCTCACACCCATGACTTGCGCCATCTGCACTCATTCTGACGAGGATAGGAGTAATGAGGAGAACTCATGATTTCAAAGAGATGGATCTACTTCAAAACTCTCGTCGCATTAAAAATTGCTGCCAACGCCACCCCCACATCGGCAAACACCGCTTCCCACATCGTTGCCAGACCAAAAATGCCTAGAACAATGAATACCCCCTTAACGACCAAGGCAAAAACAATATTCTGCACCACGATCACATGGGTTTTTCGAGCAATCTGAATCGCTTCTGCCACCTTAGAAGGTGCATCCGTCATCAGCACCACGTCGGCAGTTTCAATGGCGGCATCAGAACCTAGCCCACCCATCGCAATTCCCACATCTGCTCTAGCCAACACTGGGGCATCGTTAATGCCATCTCCGACAAAGACAACCTTACCCTTGGGTCTAACTTTTTGGAGCAGCATCTCAACTGCTGTTACTTTATCTTCAGGCAATAGCTCTGCCTGAAAGGAATCTATGCCAAGGGTTTGGGCAATGTTTTTAGCAACTTCTTTAGAATCACCCGTAAGCATCATAATAGTTTCTACCCCTGACTGTTTGAGGGTGCGAATTGCCTGTACCGCATCCACTTTGATTTCATCGGCAATCACGATGTATCCGGCATACTGCCGATCTACTGCCAGATGAACGACGGTGCCTTCAACATGGCAGGTATCATGCTCAATATTTTCACGGTGCATGAGGCGATCATTGCCTGCAAATACCCGACGATTCTCTACCGTTGCCATAATGCCGTGGGCTGCAATCTCGGTGTAGTCGGTAACGGTTGATTCATCAATGGGCTGTCCGTAGGCTTCCCGAATTGATTTAGCAATGGGGTGGTTTGAGTTAGATTCTGCGATCGCCGCTAGTCGCAGCACTTCTGATTGAGTAAACCCATTGTGAGTCAAAATCTCAGAGACTTGGAACACGCCTTGGGTCAGTGTTCCAGTTTTGTCAAACACCACTGCTTTTACATTGGCTAGCGTGTCTAGAAAGGTCGAACCCTTCACCAAAATGCCCCGCTTAGCTGCCCCGCCAATGCCGCCGAAGTAGCCCAAGGGAATGCTAATGACCAATCCACAGGGACAAGAAATTACCAGTAAAATCAGCGCCCGATAAGCCCATTCTGCATTCGTTCCCAGATTAAATAAGGGCGGCAAGATAGCCACGCCTAAAGACGCAATCACCACGATGGGGGTGTACTGCCGCGCAAATTTAGTAATAAATTTCTCTGTTTCTGCTTTTTTGCTGCTGGCATTCTCCACCAGATCTAAAATGTGGGCAATGGATGATTCGCCAAACAGCTTGGTTACTTTAATGGTCAACACTCCTGTCTGGTTGATCATTCCGGCCAAAACCGTTTCTCCTGACTCAAACGTGCGCGGTACTGATTCGCCTGTGAGGGCAGAGGTATCAACTTGAGCGCTGCCGTCTAGAATCTCGCCATCCAACGGCACTTTTTCACCAGGTTTGACCACAATGATGTCACCGACTTTGACCACTTCTGGAGAAACCGTTTGAATCCCGTTATCTGTTTTCAGATTGGCAGAATCAGGGCGAATTTCGAGCAGTGCTGAAATAGAGCGACGGGAGCGACTGACCGCTAGCTCCTGAAACAACTCCCCTACTTTGAAGAACAGCATCACGCCGACCGCTTCAGGGAGCTTGTGAATGGCGATCGCCCCTACAGTTGCGATGGTCATCAGAAAATTCTCATCAAAGACCTGACCCCGCAGAATATTGCGCCCTGCGCTGGTCAAGACTGTCCAGCCACTGAGCAGATAAGCCGGAATGAAAACCAAATACTCTCCGATTGAGAAGGGGGTGTCATGCAGAGGCTTCTCGAAAACAGAACCCAGAATAAACAGCGCGATGACGACCCCAACCAGAAGACCTTCGCGCTTTAGATCGAACCCTCCATTGCCATGACTATGCCCGTGGTCATGCTCACCATCTTCATCTTCTTTATGAGCATGGCTATGTTTACTATGAGCATGGCCTTCATGAGTAGTCTTGGAATCGTGAGAGGCAGCCTGATTGGAGGGTTTTGGATGCTCAGCATCTACCGTATAGCCTAGATCTGTTACCCGCCTCTTGATTTCTGATTCATCCACCTGATTCGGGTCATAGGATATTGTCAATCGTCCAGTGGCAACCACAACCGACACCTCAGCCACCCCCGCCAATTTTTCCAAGCTGCCTTCAATCTTCATCGTGCAGCTTGTGCAGTCCATGCCACCGACCTGCATTTGCTGTGTTTTGAGGGACGGGATTTGAGTCATGACAGCGCTAGAAAGAAGGGAACTGGGTCAAGAATTTCCAAAACTCTAACATACTTTGTTGATATCTGAAGATATACTCAGATATTATAATGATTTTCACTCTATGACTTAAACTAAGAGCAGGCGACGCTTTTAAGTCCCTTAGGATCGTGGATTAAATAACCTCCAGAATTAAGCTTTTTGCGGTTTGGCTGTGTAATTCCATTCTGGCAGGTAAGGATTGTGGATTAAATAACCTCAACTTTTGACCCTCATCCCCTAACCCCCTCTCCCAGAGCGGGAGAGGGGGTTAGGGGATGAGGGAATGCAGAGCGTATCGCTTCTAAACAATTCTGTAAGTTATTTAATCCACGATCCTTAGTCCTTTTAGTACCGCTTATGAGCAAGCCGAGCAAGGCCAAAGTTTCTCGATCTGCTGATGCTCCAGGCTGTGATGCCTATTTAGTCAGTCTAGAAAATGTGCGTCAGGTGCAGCCAGAGATTGTTTCAATCGAAAAAGCCCAGCAGATGGCGGAGTTTTTTGGCACATTGGCAGACCCTAGCCGTTTGCGGCTGCTGTCGGCTTTGGCACAGCAGGAGCTATGCGTGTGCGATCTCGCGGCAGTCGTCAAGATGGGCGAGTCGGCGGTATCGCATCAGTTACGGGTGTTGCGATCGCAGCGTCTCGTCAAATATCGCCGTGAGGGTCGCAATATCTACTACAGTTTGGCAGACAGTCACGTCATGAATTTGTACGCAGAAGTGGCTGCCCACCTGGAGGAAAATGACTGAAGCTCAAGTTCGTCAGCAGTACGATCATTTAGCGTCTGTGTATGACCAGCGTTGGAATTGGTATGTAACTCACACGCTATCGTTTCTTAAAACCTGGGTGAACCTTTCCATCTCAGACAGCGTTCTAGATATTGCCTGCGGCACAGGTGAATTTGAGCGCATGGTGCTGAGCGAAAACCCAACCCAGCAGATGGTGGGGATCGATATTTCTGAGGAGATGGTGGCGATCGCCCACCAAAAGCTCCACAGCTATGCCAATGTTTCGTTTCAAGTGAGCAGTGCAGCAGCGCTACCGTTCCCAGGTCAAAGCTTTGATGTGATTGTCTCGGCTAGCGCCTTTCACTACTTTGACGACCCTGTTGCGGCGCTGACTGAGATCAAACGGGTGCTCAAACCGAGTGGAAAAGTCGTGATTCTAGACTGGTGCAAAGACTTTTGGCTCTGTCGTATCCTAGATATTGTCCTGAGATGGACTGATCCTGCCCATCGACAATGCTATACCCAGCAAGAGTTTCACAACTTTCTCACTTCATCAGGATTCAACATTGACGCGTCTAAAAAAGTTCGGTTTGGCCTATTCTGGGGCTTAATGGTTGCTACGGCTGTCCCAGCAGGTTAAATCTGTGATGTGAGCTACCTCTATGTAGAATAAGAATAGAAAAACTGAAAGGCTTCTAGGGTTCCGGTTTAGCGCTAAGGCTCAGAATGAGTGTGCGGCTGCAAAATGTCTGGTCCGAGAGAGGCAAGCTAGTTGACGAGTGTAGTTCTCTGCACAATCGCTAGTAGCACGGCGGGAGAAAAGCCCGGGAGAGCAGCAGTCAAAAAGGCTGGGGTTTCCTGGGCTTTTTGATGAGACGAGCATGCACTTGATTAGGACAGGCAATCATGACGGCAAATTCAGAAAATCCGCTTTTCCAAAGTCCCGATGGTCAATCTGAAGCCCAACGTGCGTTAGCGTTAGAAGCTCAATTGCCGCTGACCGGCTGGCAGCAGGAGGTTTCTAAGGGGCTAGAGTTTGGTCTTGAGGCGGCGGAAAGCATCCGCGATCGCACCATCCCTACCTTCTCTCGTGGTGAACTGCCCCACTATGCGGGCATTAACACCTTCATGAAGGCTCCCTACCTCGAAGACGTGCGCAAGGTCGGCGAATATGATGTGGCGATCGTCGGGGTTCCCCACGATTCTGGTACCACTTATCGCCCTGGCACGCGCTTTGGCCCTCAAGGCATCCGCCGGATTTCGGCGCTGTACACACCCTACAATTTTGAGCTGGGCATTGACCTAAGGGAGCAAATTACCCTGTGTGACGTAGGGGACATTTTTACCATCCCAGCCAATAACGAAAAATCGTTTGACCAAATTTCTAAAGGGGTTGCCCACGTTTTTGCATCGGGTGCATTTCCGATTCTGTTAGGGGGCGATCACTCCATTGGTTTTCCAACCGTGCGGGGGATCTGTCGACACTTGGGCGATAAAAAAGTGGGCATTATCCACTTCGATCGCCACGTCGATACCCAAGAAACCGATTTGGATGAGCGAATGCACACCTGCCCTTGGTTCCATGCGACCAACATGGCAAATGCACCGGCTAAAAATCTGGTGCAGCTTGGCATTGGCGGTTGGCAGGTACCTCGTCAGGGCGTGAAGGTGTGCCGCGAACGCGCCACCAATATTTTGACGGTGACAGATATTTGCGAAATGGGTCTCGATGCCGCCGCCGACTATGCCCTAGAGCGCGCAATGGATGGCACCGACTGCGTGTGGATTAGCTTTGATATCGACTGCATTGACGCAGGGTTTGTCCCTGGTACAGGCTGGCCTGAACCCGGTGGACTTCTGCCGAGAGAAGCCTTGGGCTTGTTGGCTCGTATCGTGCGCCGTGCACCCATTTGCGGCATGGAGATTGTTGAAGTTTCTCCTCCCTACGACGTTAGCGATATGACTTCTCTGATGGCAACCCGCGTGATTTGTGACGCAATGGCGAATCTGGTGCTGTCGGGTCAGCTTCCGCGTAAGGAGAAGCCTAGCTATATCCATGCCGAAGCCAATATGAATGTTGACCAAGCCTGGAATTAGACAGCCTGTGTTTGGGTTAACCCCAAGGGCATGAACTGTAAAAGCCTGTGGCGATCGCCACAGGCTTTATGCTGACAAATGATAGCGTTCTTCTGAAAAACCTTGTCGAACCCCAGCCAACTCAACCTGTTTGATCAACCTAGCCTTGTCCTGTCAGACATCGCTGCCAAGCCTACGATTTTAGACAATCAGGCTGCGGGGCTTTTTAAGGTGGGCGATCGCATCCAAATTATCAAAGCTGGCGCACCCCTACAGCATCTCAACGGACAGAAGGGTCACATTGTCAGCTGTATTGCAGGCAACGTCGGGGTACAGGTCGAAGGGGTTGCCGTCGTGCTTATGTTTCCCTGTGAAGTGCTAGAGCCATGGACCCCCATCAGCGAATATACCAGCGCTAGAGAAGCCGCTGAGGCCGTCGAATTATTTCGAGTGGGCGATCTCGTTGAGTGTCATCTTGCTTTTATCGGTCAAGTTGGAACGATACAACGCATTGGAATGCACTGCACCATCACGGTTGCTTGGGTAGAGTATGGCGAGGGCAAGCCCTTGTATCCCTGTGCTTTGGAACATTTAAGCCGAGTAATATTGTGAGGAAGGGGCGATCGCTCAGCCGAAAGCCCCAGCTAGAAAAGCAGTAAGACCACCTTCAAAACCATTACGGTAGCCCTAGATGCAGAAGCGATAGCATTGATAAACCAAGATTCATAGACTTGATGATCTTGATCCCATGTCAGATTCTCTCACCTTAAAGTCAAGCGAGCCTTAACAGGAGGTCAAGCAGATGGTGTCTTCAAACTGCCGTATCGGTATTATTGGTGCTGGGACGACAGGCGTTTATCTGGCGAGTTTACTGTCTAAGCAAGGGTTTCAGATTACCCTATTTGAGAAATCACCCTACCCTCGTACCGATGGCTGTGGCATACTGCTGGTACAGGCAGGCATGGAAGCCCTCAACCAAGGCAATTCCCAGATCTGTAAAACCATTATCAATGCCGGTTCTGCGGTCAAGCTGTTTGAATTCCGTAATCTACGCGGCGACGTATTTAGCTCCGAGGCAGTCCAGTATTCCGAAGACGAACTCCCTGGAATGCTGGTGCATCGCAAACCCATTTTAGAAGCGATTCTAGAGACCGTGCCCTCAAACTGCTTTCACTTCGGGGCCGAACTTGAGTCTATTACTCAGCATTCTGGCGGGGTCATCGCTCATTTTAAAGATGGACAGACCTGGGAAGGCGATCTGCTGATTGGAGCCGATGGCATTGTCTCAAAGGTTCGACAGTTTGTGGTGCCAGGAGTGAATCTCTGCTACCTAGGGGATTTAGTTTGGCGCGGAATCGTAGAAGACGACACCTTTTGCCCAGACGGCACATTTCTGGTCTATGCCCGTGGGCGCGGGATTTATGCCAACTTTTTTGATATTGGCAATGGACGTACCCACTGGGGCTTTTTTATCGAGAAGCAACAGCTTGGCATCGAGAAAGGCGCACTCTTGCCTCAAGATGACGTGATTCCTGCTCAGGAATTAGCAAAGCTGCCTGACGATGCCCGTGCCATTATTGAAGCCACATTGCCCGAGGCGATCGTCAGCCGCTATTCCTATGATATTGATCCATTACCTCAGCTTTACAACGGGCGCGTTCTTTTGATCGGTGATGCTGCCCATGCCAAAAGTCCCTCACGGGCGCGGGGGATGACCTCAGGTTTTGAAGATGCCTTGACCTTATCGAGGCTTCTGGCTGCTAATACGAATATTGATGAGACGCTTGCAGCCTTTCAATCTGAGCGGATGCCGATTGTCCACGAATATCAGCGTACCAGCCGCGAAATTAGCCGTAAGATTGGTCGTAGCCAAAAGCAAGCGGCCTGAGAAAACAGCGTTTTGCCAAGGAAACTGATGAAATGACCGAAGTAAAGTCCAGTCTGCCCTCTTCTGCGGTGATCGAAACCAGAGAATCAGGGATCTCCAGTATCAGCTACGATGCCTTTCATGTGCCGACGGCCTTCTTGCACAATTGCGGAACTTGGGAAGGAACCGCCAAGCGTGTGCTAAAGGATGGAACCCTAGTGGACGAACATCTTGTTCGTGTCTCGATTGAGATCGAGGCGGCGCGTTATGTGCAAATCAATACGGTGCGAATCAATACACCCCAAGAAGTGACGGCTCAATACTTCGGATATTTTTCTGAGGGAAGGCTGGTCTTTCCGTTGACGGACGAAGTTTATACCCTCGGTGGCGAGAAGGCAACCGAATTTTCAGGACAGGCTTGGGCGGTTACAGACGATCTGATTGTGTATCGAGGCAGTAGAACCTTACAGAACTGCAAAACCTACTACAACGAGCTAATCGCCCTGACGGATGCCCAAGCTCAACGGCGAGTTCGCACAACTCAGCTCTTTGAAGATGGACTTTACAAATTAGTCACCATGATTGAGGAAACTAAGGTGCAAGCTGCTGCTACTTAGAGATCTAAACAAAAGCTGCTTTAGACTAACGATAACCAAGCAGGAATATAGCTATCAGACTGCTCCATAATTTGACAGAGTTCATCATGATTCATGGCCTGCATTGCCATGGCTAAACCCATATGAACCATGTTGAGGCGTTGCTTAGCCTCTGGGCTAAGGTCTACAGCAGCATCTCGGGTACATTCGAGAATACTGGCCGTCATACTGAGTTTGTCAGCAGCTTCGGCTAACGCTTCGGCTAATAAACAGTTCAACATAATCCCCCCTGTCCCTGTTGCTATACGTTTGAGTCTGTGTGTTTATTATTGGATAAAAGTTAAAAAAGCAATACGGCATGAATACTGAATTTTGTCGTTGGGTTACTACCACAATCTACGGGTTTACACGGATACATGCCCTTATTTAAAGCATACAGGCAGCAAAAAAATTATGCGCGAGGTTTTGCCAGCAACCGTACAGGCCATCGTCGATGCACGATTTTTAATCCAGCGACATAGACCTATCAGGTTTTTGTTCTTTATCAGAAACTCAGCTAGAGTCTGATAGTTGGTGCAAAAGTAACCGATGGCTGATAGGGGGAAACGTGGATATCTGGCGCAAACTGTTCCAGGCTGAACCTGACTTTGATGATGAGATTGAAGAGAGTTTAGCTTTAGCCTGTGCCTATACTGCTGAATATTTTGCGTACATTTTGCGAGAACGAAAAATTGAACCCTTTATCTTAAATCTGATTCCACCCCTTCAATCTGACGTGATTGAAGCTTTTCAAGCAGAACTAGAAGTCAGAATTTATGAAGAACTGATTCAACTCGAGTATGACCCGCTTTATCCGCAACAAGGCTGCATGGAATTTGAACGTTGGGTCGGTTGCTTAGAGTATGGCCCCAATGGTGTGTTAGCAGAGGTGGCAGAAACCTGTGGGATCTCGCCGCTTTATTTCCCGAATCAGAGTGGTTGGTATGTTAATCCTGGTTGTGTCTTTAACCTTGAGGGGGAAAAGTTTCGCATTGTAAATGAGTCTGACCAGATTGGGATAGCACTTACGCAGTTCAACTAAGAACAGTCATCAACTCTGAATCCCAATCGTTAGAGTCATGGTATGACAAACTCCATGACAGGTCTACACCACTGCCAATATCTGTTTGTCAGCCAAATCAACGATACCTTGACGATGTTTGGGTCAGACTCAAGGCTTTTTCGACGCAGACGGGGCAAACCATTTATCAACGCAAGCAGGGTTTACTTGGTGACTATCTTTGTCCGCAACTCAAAGCTCCATCGCTTAAAATCAACCTGCTTGCGGAAGTCCTAACTAATTTACAGTCACGGCCGAACCAGAGCGCAATCAGGGCACAAATTCAACGGCTTCTGCGTCCTGTTGAGTAAGTCAATTTTTCGCCCCGCCATACCCACGCTGCTCAGATAAATAGGCATTCTTTACAAGTGGCACATCAATTGCCAAAACCTGTAAAGAAGGCTGTTACGCTCAACAGCGAGATACACTGTCTCCATAGAACTTCATAAAGTCAAGCTTATGTCTTTCCAAAAGCCTTCCGTCCGCCGTTTAAGTTCTACGTTATGCGTTGCGGGTTTATTGCTAACGGGTATACCTGTAATTACGTCGGCCCAGACAAATCCGGGTCTTACCTTTTCTTGGGGCGGAAATGGCCCGTCCGGGAAACAGCAGCTCGGCTACGTGCTAGAGTACGGCACCCCTGGGCACATGCAGGATCGCTACCGACTCAAGATGGGTCGCCAGAAGCTGGCGATTGATGGTATTACCATTGCTTATCCCGCCTACTTTGATGGCGAGTTTAACGAAAAAGCCATTACGCTCCAAGAAGCCCCTAAAAATAAGTTTCTTGGGTTTGGTAGAGTTCCTAAAATTGCGGTTAGCTCGGTAAAGGTGGATAAAGACAATCGCTTTATTGAGATTGTGCCTGAAACCCCCATTCCTGCCGGAAAAGCGTTTGAAATTGTCTTGTCAGACGTGCGGAATCCTCAGTCCGGCGGCATGTACTATTTCAATGCCAGCATCACCTCTCCTGGCGATCTGCCCCTGAAGCGATACATTGGCACTTGGGTGCTGTCTATTGCTAGAAGCTAAGAGAGTCTCTATACGCGGGTTCTCTGATTTCCTGATGTCATGACCTGGTTACTCACTAATGACGATGGGGTAGCAGCGCCTGGGCTATTGGCGCTCGTGCGATCGCTGCCTCCCCATCAATCTGCCTTAGTTGCGGCACCTCAGATTCAGCACTCAGGCTGCGGGCATCAGGTCACAACAGATGTCCCAATTCAGGTTGAGCAAAGAGTTGATTTTGCCTTAGAGCAGTACGCAGATCAACCGTTAATCAATTGCAAGGGTGTTTTTGGCATTGGCGGTACACCCGTTGACTGTGTAAGAGTTGCGCGATTTCATCTAGACCCATCCGTTTCTTTGGTTTTGTCTGGGGTCAATGCAGGAGCCAATTTGGGGGCAGACTGCTACATTTCTGGCACGGTTGCGGCGGTACGAGAGGCGGCGCTGCACGGCATCCCTGGCATTGCCTTTTCACAGTATCGAAACGGCAATCGCCCGATCGACTGGCATCAAGTCCGCCACTACACCCAGCAGGTTTTAGACACGTTGCTGCCGCTTTCACTCAACGCAGGGTGCTTCTGGAACGTCAATTTCCCACATCTTGAGACGGCGGGCGCGAATGCTGTAGAGCCTGAAATCGTATTTTGCTTGCCATCCCAGCGTCCGCTTCCGGTTTCTTTTAGGGTTGAGGGCGATCTGCTGCACTACAAAGGCAGCTATAGCCAGCGCGATCGCGAACCCGGGAGTGATGTTGACGTATGCTTGGGCGGTCGCATTGCCATTACCCAACTTAGCCTTTAAAGATTTTGTGAAAATTGCTGAATTATTTTGAGCGTTTCTTGGTAACGCCCCATGTTTTGCTGCCCTAAGAACAGCTTTAGCGCGTTGCCTAAATCTTCTAGCCCATCGGTTAAGTTGCCGCTAGCGCAGCGAGAGCGTCCGCGCTGAAGTAGACGCTCTGCTTCAGATAGCTTGGGTTCTACGCCCGCAGGTGCTGTGTGGAGCACAGGTTTTGTGTAAGGGGCAGAGTCTTTCTGAGCGAAAGGTCGCTGAGGAGCGGTCTCGGCAGGGTCTAGCGATTCTCCGCAGTGAATACAAAAGCGATTGCCAGGGCGATTACCCGCATGGTCACAGTAATGGCTGGGGTTGAGATTAGCGGCAGAGGACTTCGCTCGTGCCTGGTTTTGTATCTGATTTTGGGTCTGGGGCTGAACTTTAGCACTCTGGCTCGGCTGACCCATAAACCCAGAAGCAGGGCCTTCCTCTGACTGGATGGGCCTTCGCAAAATGGTTTGGTTGAGATCTTGCGTTGCACCGTCGGAATCACCCAGGGCAGCTCGATGCAGCCCCCTACGATAGTAGGCGTCGGGATGATCGGGATTGAGGCGAATGGTTTCAGAGTAATCGGCGATCGCCCCCTGAAGATCGCCCATGAGCGCCCGACTTTGAGCGCGCTTGAAGTAGGCATCCGCTGTGGGTTGGGTTTCGATGGTGCGGGTGTAGTCGGCGATCGCACCTTCAATGGTCATCCCAGACGCTGAACTCGAAACGTCTGAAGGCTTGGGCTTCTTTAGCTCCGTTTTGAGGGTTTGAATCGTTTCGGTGAGCGCGCCGCTAAAGTCTTTAAGCTGCCCTAAAGAATGCACCCGCGCCCAGTGAATCGCCTGATTGAGGTCGGCAAGGGCGGCTTCGTCTTCACCAATGGCGCTATAGTTTTGCCCACGACGGTAGTATGCCTGCGTATTGTGGGGATCAGCGTCAATGATTTGGGTGTAGTCGGCGATCGCCCCATCAAGATCCCCATTCATGGCGCGTTTTGTCGCGCGCTCAAAATAGCCCCCAATGCTCTCCGGCTCTAGCTTGACCGTCGCTTGCTGCTGTAGATCGGGGGACTCCGTTAAGTCTGATAGGGACGGAGAAGAGGGTTCTATAATCTCTGCCGAGATCACGACGGGAGATCGAAGCGCACTAGAGTCTTCAGGCTGCGGGGCAAAAACGCGATTCAGTCCCTGAAGATTGGCTGCGGTATCCTTCAAGATCCCCAAGCTGTACATGCGCTGATAGTACGCGGCCTGATGAGATGGGTTATGTAAAAGCGCCTGATTAAAATCTAAATTCGCGCGCTCGATATCGCCCAACTCCGCATAGCAACAGCCACGGCTGCAATAGGAATCTGCATGACGCGGATTATGGCTCAGCGCCGTGGTAAAGTCTCCAATCGCGGTTTGCAGCTCACCAATTTTTGATAAGAACCGACCCCGCTGAAAGTAGGCATTGGCATCCTTGGGCACTCGCGTGATGGCCTGAGCATAGTCTGCTAAGGTACCAGCGGTATCGCCCATTTCAGCATAGGCTTCGGCTCGTTTATAGTATGCCTTGATGGAGTAAGGATTTTGGGCAATGGCACGGCTAAAATCCTGGACAGCATTGGAGGGATCTTTGAGCTGTAAATGGCTGTTGCCACGCTGGTAAAATGCCTCATCATAGTCAGGCAAAAGCTCAAGGGCACGGTTGAAGTCTTCGATGGCAGCTTCAAAGTTGCCCAGGGTGTTGTGTAAAAAACCGCGATTGTAGTAAGCCGTTGCGCGCGTAGGACTGAGATGAATGGCCTCTTTGAAATCGGCAAAGGCTCCCTCAACATCTCCTCCCGTCGCCCGTTTATTGGCACGATGAATCAAGGCGTTTGGATCTTGGAGATTTTCGCCGTAACGCTTTGCCAATGAGACACTCTTTGGGCCACTCTTGGAGCCGCTCTTGGGTTGTTGCAGGGGTTGTGGTTCTGAGAACCATTCCTTAAGCCTATTTTTAAGCCAGTTCAAGATGGATTATCCTGATTTTTCTTAGAAACGCAATCAAAGAGACATAGGGAATAATTACTATAGTAATCGCTTCAATATCGGTTATGAAAGCTAATTTACATGATTTTCGGACACTTTCTCTCGCTGCACTGTCGGTCAAGGTAAGATTTTTTGACCCACTTTTTTCAACCCTCCACTCAGTATTCCTAACGCTCAGCGCAAATCTAACATTCATGCGCCCCAAAATTTTTGAGTCTATTTCGCCAGCGATCCTTCTAGAGCGTCACTTGCGTTGCGGTCAAGCTGCCAAGCAACCTAAAACAAGACGATATCAAATTTTGGATAAGATGTTGATGCAGTATAACCCCGCTCTATGAAAGTGCGCCGAACCCGAAGTCAAGATAAAGTGCTGCAAATCGTCAAGCAGTTAAATCAAGAAATCTCAGCTCAGGCGCTTTACGTTGAGCTACGTCAGGCCAATGTTCCGCTAGGATTGGCAACAGTTTATCGTGCGCTTGAGGCGTTAAAACTCGTGGGAGCCATTCAGGCTCGCGTTGTGGGCAATGGCGAAACGCTCTACAGCCAGGCGAAGGCTGACCGTCATCACCTCACTTGCCTTCAGTGTGGCGTTTCACTGCCAATTACGCAGGCTGAGTGCCCTGTCCATGCACTAGAGAAACATTTAAGTCAGTCCGCTAGTTTTGAAATTTATTATCATACCCTTGAGTTTTTTGGGCTGTGTTCGCTTTGTCAGCTTCAGCCGACGGCGATTGAGGCATAGCCCTAAAACATTTTTAAAAATAAACAAAGTGCTGGGGGAGTTGACGAATCCCTCCTCCATGGTGAATGATAGTGAATCGCAGCAATTAGATATTTTCTAGCTGTTTGTCCGCGCGGAACTGGCGGAATTGGTAGACGCGCATGATTCAGGTTCATGTGCCGCAAGGCTTCCGGGTTCAAGTCCCGGGTTCCGCATTGGCTTTTTATGTTAACCAGTCTTCAAAATCCATTGGTGAAGCAAGTTCGTAAGCTTCACACCTCAAAGCACCGTCGCCTAGACGGCTGCTTTTTGCTAGAGGGGACACACTTACTCCAAGAGGCAGCTTTGGCGCAGTGGCCTCTACAGACGCTGTTTTACACTGAGCGTTGGCAGCTTAAAGAAAGTAGTTTGCTCAGTGCCTTACAGGGTAAAGTGCCACGTTGTGAGCTGGTGAGCGCTGAGGTATTAGGGGCGATCGCCACCACCATAAATCCAGATGGGGTGGTTGCCGTGGCACAGTCGGCACCGCCGCAGTCTGTCTCGATTCAAAGTTTAGGGCTAGTGCTAGAAACCCTTCAAGATCCTGGCAACGTAGGCACAATGCTCAGAACTGCCGCTGCTGCGGGTGTTGAGGGGGTTTTACTGAGCGAAGATTCAGCCGACCTAGAAAGCCCTAAAGTTTTGCGGGCTTCAGCAGGAGCCTGGTTTAGAGTGGCAGCAGCGCAATGTAGCAATATCCTGAATCAGGTTCAGCACTATCAATCTCAGGGGTTTCAGGTGGTTGCAACCGCACCACGAGCAGCGCTTGAGTATTGGTCGGTTGACTATACCCAGCCCACTTTGATTGTGATGGGTAATGAAGGTGCAGGGCTATCAGAAACGCTGCTAAATGCCTCAGATGTGCAGGTTTCAATCCCGACCAGCGCTGGGGTAGAGTCACTGAATGCGGCAGTTGCCACAGCAGTCATGCTATACGAAGCAAAACGACAGCGCACTTGCAGGGCAGGGTAATCATGGTGATGCCACCGGAACCCCTACGCCCCCCTCAACCACTCCCAGAACATCTGTGGGGCGACCTTTGGCAGTTTGTGAGCCTATCCGCTGAAGACCTAGAATTTAGCCTGTGGGAACGCCCCATTCCCATTCGGGAAATTGAGTTGCCTAGTTTACTGCCCAGTCAGCAAGCCCTGGAGGGTGAAATGATCATTCCAGGCATTTTGATTAATGCAGGGCGACAGGCCATGAAGCTGTCTCGATGGCTCTCTGAGCTTCAGCCTAGGCAAATCACTGCGGTGAACCTTGAGTTAGGAGCCATTATTTTAAACACGGCTCAGCAAGCGCGATGGATTTTAGCGACCTATCAAGATGAAGCCGTTAGAGCAGCGGGGCTAGCCTTTGAAGCTCGCAAAATGCAAAGCAAAGGCATCCATTTTTTACTCATTCAGCCAGATGACAGCGGTGTAACCCATTCAGGGCTATGGATTTTGAAAGGCTAAAGCATCTATCCCTAAGCTGAGCCTTCTTGAGAATCAAAGGGATCTTCACCAATATGAAGCGCTTTTTTAGACTGCTTTAATTCTTTCCAAAGTGCCTTGATTTGGCGGTAAGACGCTTCGGCACTCATTTTGCCGTTGGTTTCTAGACCTGTAATGTAGCTGATCCGTTGGGCAAACTCCTGTAGGTTTGCGTTAAAAACCAGGTTCTCTGGTTTAACCGCGCCACGGTACTGACTATGGGGAAATAGAAAATTTTGCTTATCAGACATTTTGCCAAGACCCTCTGAGTCAATACGATGAATAGGCGCTATGTAGCGTTTACGACCAGCCTATCTGTGAATTATGGTAAGGCATCCATCCTACAGAATCCTTTGGGTTTTGTCTGTACTGATTTTATCTGTGCCTGTTGTGTCTGTACCGATTTTGCCCCCGACAAGAATAGGTTTTTACGCAATGGGGAACAGAATTAAGCATAATGGCTACAGTTCAAACCGTCCTTGCTGCTCAGAGTACGTTATGAGTTTAGTTTTGCAAAAATTAGCCTACGCCCAACAGTCTGCTACGGAGTGGGTGCGTCATAGTTTGCTCTGGAAAGCATTTAACCCATTTAGGCATTGGCGGCAGTACAGCGCTTTGATGCAGTGGGGCACTGAACTATCGGTTTGTTTACTGACGATTCTGTTTGCCGTTGCCCCTTTTGTCTCTACTACTCAAATTGGCCTGCTGCAAATTGTCTGTGCTGGCCTATGGTTTTTGCTCACCCTTTCAGAAGATGCACCCCAGCCGAAAAAGATTTCGCCTGTGTATGCGGTACTCACGCTGTATTGGGTGTGGGCTGGAATTACCACTATTTTATCCCCCGTTAAACGGGAGGCGTTTGGTGGGCTAGCAGAACTTACGCTCTATCTCATTGTGTTTGCGCTAATGGAGCGAACGTTGCGATCGCCCAAATGGCGCACTTGGATGATTACGATTTACTTATTTGCAGCATTCATCGTAACGCTGTTTGGGTTCTCGCAGTGGTTTTTTGGCGCACCGCCGCTGGCTACCTGGGTCGATCAAGAATCATCTTTAGCCAACACAACGCGGGTCTATAGTTACCTGGGCAACCCTAACTTAGCGGCAGCCTACCTCATTCCTGCCGTACCCTTGAGCCTATCTGCCATTTTTGCTTGGCCGCATTGGGGGCCAAAGCTGCTGGCGACGGTGATGTTTGTTGCCAATGCGGTCTGCATTGTATTGACCTTTAGCAGAGGCGGCTGGATTGCATTGGTGCTGTCGCTTGCTATCTCGGCACTGCTGCTGCTGTATTGGGTTTTGCCACAGCTCCCGATCTTCTGGCGGAGATGGGCGTTTCCGATTTTGCTCGGAGGAGGTGGGGCGATATTACTAGTGGGGGTCATTGCGGTACAGCCCTTGCGCGATCGCGTCTTTAGTATGTTTGCCAGCCGTAAAGACAGCAGCAACAACTTCCGTATCAATGTTTGGGAAGCAGTTAAGGAGATGATTCGCGCCCGCCCTTTGACGGGGATTGGTCCAGGTCACGGCACTTTTAACAAAATTTATCCCCTCTACCAACGCCCCAAATTTAGCGCGCTCAGCGCCTACTCGATTTACCTAGAACACCTAGTTGAGTTTGGTATTTTTGGCTTTACCTGCTTTATTGCCCTGATTGTGACGGTACTTCAGCAGGGGTGGGTACAGGTTCAGCGAATGAGGCAAGAGCGCCTGGTTCAGGGGTTTTGGCTCATTGCTGCGCTGTCAGGGATCGTCGGTCTTTTAGCGCACGGTGCCGTCGATACGGTGTGGTACCGTCCTCAGGTATTTACCCTGTGGTGGCTGATGGTGGCAATTGTCACCAGCTACTTTGTCCCCACCCCTGATGCCTCTCATGCACCCTCAGATTAAAAGACCGTTCTTTTCGGCAACAAGACTGGGTTCAAGGGCAGGAGAAGTTGGAGTTCCGCTGATGAATTGTTCCACCAGTGCGTCAAAATCTACGACCGCAGCATCATAGTTTTTAGACTTTAGATAAAAATGTCCAAATAAGACGATTGCCCAGTCCGGTACATCGCAAGGAATCTGCATTTCGCGAGTATGAATTGGAGGCTTGTAACCCGCAATGTAAAAAAGCTCGTACATCTGCTCAATTGATAGTTTAGGTGACATTGTAGAAATTTTGGATAGGGATCTTGGAGGAACTTTTGCTAGGATGCCCTACTTAGCAGAAATGAAATCCAAGGCAATCATTTTATTTATTTACAAAAAGTGGAGAGGGGTATACCCCTCTCCACTCAATCAGCTAAATACACGTCTACATTTCTCGAACAATCGGCTGACCGTCTTGAATTTCTCCAATCAGAACAATATCGGTAATGCCCACAAAAATGCCGTTTTCTAGAACGCCTGGAATGTTATTGAGGATCTTTTCGAGTTCGGCAGGATTAGGAATGGACGCAAAGGTGACATCTAACACCATGTTGCCTTGGTCAGTAATGACAGGGCCATCTTTTTTGATGCCCATGCGTAGCTCTGGTTTGCCGCCGAGTTTTTCTAACGCGCGGGTGACAGGGGCGATCGCCATGGGCAACACCTCAACGGGCACCGGAAAGGTAGAACCCAGCGCCGTCACGATTTTGGACTGATCCACCACTACAATAAAGAGCTCAGCCAGGGAATCCACCACTTTCTCGCGGGTGTGAGCCGCGCCACCCCCCTTAATCAGGTTTTTTTGCGGATCGACCTCATCGGCTCCATCGATCGCAATATGAATCCGATCGACTTCATCCAGCGTCGTGAGGGGGATGCCGTACTGCTTAGCAAGGACAGAGGCTTGAAAGGAGGTGGGAATGCCTTTGATATCGGTAAGTTCACCCGACTTGAGGCGATCGCCCAAATGCTGAATGGCAAAAGCGGTCGTAGAGCCAGTCCCCAGACCTACAATAGAACCGGACTGCACACGGTCGGCGGCGGCTTTACCAACCTGCTGTTTCATAACTTTAACGGCGTCTGCCCCAGTGCTCATATCAAACCCTCAAGCCTATTCTTCTATCGTCTCTAAGAATGCCGCAAAGTGTCGCTGCTGCCTAGGGGCAAGTCAGGCATCTCCGCAATACAGGGCAGTAGAGAGTTTGCCAGGATTTCTGCATTTACACCCATGACGGTATGGCGCTGCGCCGCCCAGCACCCCGCCTGGGAATGCCACCACACCGCAGCCTGTACTGCTGATTCTTTAGATCGGTTTTGTTTTTGCGCCTGCGCCATTAGCCCACCCATCAGCCCCGTCAAAACGTCTCCACTGCCGCCCCGCGCTAAGGCAGGCGTACTTTTTGTGTTGACCCATACCTGTCCGTTGGGGTCGGCAATCGTGGTGCAGGCTCCTTTCATCACAATGATAGCCTTAGCATTTTGAGCGGCCTGCTGTGCTGCCATCATCGGTAAAGCATTGGCTAACGATGGAAATAGCCGTCGAAATTCTCCGGTGTGGGGCGTTAAAACGGTTGTATTGGTTCGAGTTTGCAGGCAATCAATCCCAAGGTTTGCCAGCAAATTGAGTCCGTCTGCATCTAAAATCAACGAGCGATCGCACCCCAGCAACTGCGCTAACACCGCCGCTGATTCGGTTGTCACGCCAGGGCCATAGGCGATCGCATCAAACCGTCCCAAATCTAAAGTTTGCGGGAGATGGGCGATCGCCCTACGGGCTGTCTCATCGCAGCCCACGACCACCGCATCGGGCAGCCGCGCCACTACTAGGGGCTTGAGGCTGGCTGGAACCGCAATGGTCAACATTCCTACGCCCGAGGCGCGTGCGCCTAACCCTGCCAAAATCATGCTGCCTGGATAGGTCTCGGAGCCGCCAATCAGCAGCAGATGGCCTTGTTTATATTTGTGGGTGGTGGGTGATCGCACTAACGGCAGCGTTTGCATCATTTCTTGGGCAACGAGTCGCTGAACGGGGAGAGGATCTCCCAGCACGGTCTCGATGCAAGCCCACGGAATATCAAAATCAACCAGTTCAGCTTGTCCCATCCATTCGAGGGCAGAATCTTGGACTAAGCCCAGTTTCCAAAGTCCTAGGCAAAGGGTGTTGGTGGCGCGTGCCGCTACGCCTAAAACTTCACCTGTATCGGTATGAATGCCGGAGGGTAAATCAATACTGACCGTGGGTTTTGCCCATGAGTTGAGGGTGTGGATTGTGTTGGCGATCTCCCCTTCCAGCTCTCGCTCTAAGCCAAACCCAAACAGCCCATCCACCCAAACATCACAGTCGTGCAAATCTTCGACGGTTGTACAGAAGGGGATAGAAAGGAGCGATCGCGCAACCTGAGCATGGGCTGCGGTCAATTCTTTACAGCGCTCAAAGGGTTGATAAATGCGTACTTGATAGCCCCGCAAAAATAGCTCACGCGCCACGACTAGGGCATCGCCCCCGTTATGCCCTGGCCCAGCCAAAATGCCAATAGAGGGGAAAGTTTTCAACGGAAAAAGGGTCTGAATGCGACTCGCAATCAGACCCCCCACTTTTTCCATCAGCGCGGCAATGGGCATTCCCCCTGCAAAAATACAAGACTCAATGTCTCGCATCTGCTGAGCCGATACAATCGGCTTCTGGATTTGCACAAACCGCTGTGATAAGTGATTCATCCGCCGTGGACTCATCCCTTCTGGTGCGCGAACTAAACTAGATCAGACCCGTTGCTTCAATGAGCCAAGTCATGACCCCTGCGAATACGGCACCGCCAAGCCCACCAATCAAAAAGCCGCCTGCAAACTCACTCCAGCCTTCAGCGCCAGCTAAATCTTTGGGGGCAGGTGCAGCCAAATTGTTGATGGGCGCATCAGGTTTGCTGGCAGCATAAAGCGATAGGCAAATGCTCAAAATCACAACCAGCCCAGCGGCACCCAACACACCAGCAAGACTGCCAATTTCTGTGTTCCGCAGAGGTCCTAGCTTCGCAAAGGGCCCATAAAGCAGATAACCATGAGCCATACCAATTTCAAGGGCACGACGAAACGGTTTTAGACCTACTCGATAGGCAGGTAGGTTTTGGAGCCAAGCCTTGGTCAAGGCAGAAGAATTGATGGGTGTGGCTAAATTCCCGATTTGCGCGTCGCCTGGAGCTTTAATCACATCTACTGCCATGAATTTCTCTACTTTAAAATTTAGGTAACAATAATAGAAGAGCCACCTTATTCTAACAACTGCTGAAGTTGATAAAACAAGGTGGCTCTTCTAGAAAATCAAGTTTTTGAGAAAAAAACGGTATTTCCCACCGAAAAATCAAGCCAAGCTCAGAAAGAACTTTATTAAAGTGGGTGAAAGAGCAAATCAGGGTAGAAACGGTTGAATTCGATCATGATTCCCGCTGTTGCGGTAAACCAAAGTGCGGCGACAACAGGGGCAGAGGCTAAAAATTTTGCCATCGTGTTCTCCAAATAGACGGTTAAGATTTAGAAATTAACGAATGAACTCAGGGGTTCTAACGGGGGGAAACCGTAACTTCGCTATCTTTGACTAACAGCTCACCGGATGTGAATTCCTTGAAAGCCAATAGAGGCCATAGAGCAGCAGCCACGGTGCAGCTAAAAGCTAGCGGAAGATTAAGAATAATTTCTGACATTGCCGGATTCTTTTCTTTGCGAATCGCAATTAGATAAGAACGACCAGCCCAGCCAATACATCCCGTGATGTACAGAAACATGATGCTTGGAATCGTAAAGTCACCAGCATGGCTAAGGCGACCATCCACAATGAGATGAGGTAGCCCTTCAGGACCACATAGGGCTTGACCATAACGCTCAAACCGCTTAGCTCCAGACTCTGGATCTGCGGTGGTTGGGCGAGCATTTTTAGCCCGTGCCTGAAACGCAGGCGTGTCGCTGCATCGGGTAAGACCTGCAACATCTGCGGATGCTGATGGTGCAAAGCCAACCCACAGGGTAAAAACTAAGACTAGAGCAAACAATCGACGCATAGAGTTGTTTCCCTTAATTTAGACAACAAATTACACAACAAGCTAGTCATAAAAGCAAAAAAAGATTTTTCGCTATAGGTTGCCTAACCTATATACTCATAAGCTCCAGAACGCTTTACAAAATATTTGTAAAGGCTGAAGGTTTGAGAGAATAGGCATACTTACTAACAAAGACCCTTTAAAAAAACTACCAGCTAATGACCACCGTTTTAGCAATTGAAACGAGTTGTGACGAAACTGCGGCGGCGGTTGTAAAAAAACGTCACATTTTAAGTGATGTCGTATCATCTCAAATTCTGACGCATCAGCCGTTTGGCGGTGTTATGCCAGAGGTGGCCTCTCGCCAGCATGTAGAGACCATTAACGCCACTGTGGAGGCGGCTGTCTTGCAGTCTGGCCTGAGCTGGGACGAGATTGATGGTGTTGCTTCTACCTGTGCGCCTGGCTTAATGGGTTCGCTACTGGTGGGGCTAACGGCGGCAAAAACCTTGGCAATGCTCTACGATAAGCCGTTTTTAGGGGTGCATCACCTCGAAGGGCATATTTATGCGTCTTACCTAGAGCAGCCTAACTTGGAGCCTCCATTTTTGTGTCTTTTAGTGTCTGGCGGTCATACCAGCCTCATTTTGGTAAAAGAGTGCGGGGTTTATGAAACCGTTGGGCAAACTCGAGATGATGCAGTGGGGGAAGCATTTGATAAGGTTGCGCGCCTGATGGGGCTAGGGTATCCGGGTGGGCCTGCGATCGATCAGGCGGCTCAGCAGGGTAATCCGCTTGCATTCAGGTTGCCAGAGGGCAATATTTCGCTGCCAGAAGGCGGATATCATCCCTACGACACCAGCTTTAGCGGACTCAAGACAGCCATGCTGCGGCTGGTGAACCAGCTCAAGGCAGAGTCTCCTCTGCTGCCTATTGAAGATTTAGCGGCGAGCTTTCAGTACACAGTCGCTAAGTCTTTGACCCGTCGCACGGTGAATTGTGCGTTGAGCTACGGGCTAAAGACCATTGTGATTGGGGGTGGGGTGGCGGCAAATAGTGGCCTGCGATCGCATCTACGCACTGCCGCTGAAGCCCAGGGACTTACGGTCATTTTCCCTCGATTGGCTTTATGTACAGACAATGCCGCTATGGTGGCCTGTGCGGCATCTGAGCATTTGAGCTTGGGGCATCGGTCATCTTTAGGGTTAGGGGCGCAGTCTAGATTGGCGATCGCCCAGGTCATGACTCTTTATGGGCAAAATAAAGTGGACGTGCCTCTGATTTCCCAGCCATAGCGTATGAGCATTCTCGCTGATGCTGAACTTTAAGGAATCTTTGCCGTTTTGAGTTATTATTGCTGCGCTACCGAAGGAATCCTGCATTATGCTTGACAAATCTGATTCTCAGCCCCAACTTTTAACCATTAGACTGCTGAGGCTGGTTGGGTATGTTTTGCTGTTGCTCTCTTGCTTTGACATCATGAGCCTTTTTATTCCCCCACATTTTATGAATCCTGAGTGGGAATTTCAGGTCATGACAGAGCTGGTCGAGCGCGTTGCCGTTCCGCTGATTGGTTTAGCGTTGGTTTTTTACCAAGATATTCGCCTACGGGTCAAGCTAGAGATTGTTCTGCTCAAAGGATTTTCGCGGGCAGCATTGGGGGTAGGGGTCGCTTACCTGCTGCTGCTGCCACTGGTCGTTGTGAATAGCTTTCGCCTTGATGCAACGCTGATGGGGCAAGCCAATACCTATGTAGACCAGCGCATGACCCAAACGGAGCAGATTCAGCAGCGCTTGCAGCAGGCTAGGTCTAAAGCCGAGGTAAATGCCTTGTTTACTCGATTCAGTGGTCAGGCACTTCCGCCAACCCTTGCAGAGAAAGAATTACCTGAACTCAAACGAGATTTGTCAACCACCATCGAGAAGGGAAAACCAGATATTCGGAAGCAGGCTGAAGCCACTGGGGCAGCGCAGCGCTTAAAGCTATTGAAGACCGCACTTAAGACGTTTTTGGGCGCTCTTATTTCAGGCTTTTGCTTTATCTATATTTGGTCTCTAACGCGTTGGAGTCGTCGGCTGCAACTAGAGAAGCAACCGATGAAACTGTCGAGTGAGCCATAGGGGCAGCCGATCGCAGAATGGTGAGAATGCTGTGGGCGATCGCCTCCCGCTGCTCTAGCATCCCCATGTGCCCACACTCAGGAACTTCAATCACATTTTGGCAGCCTTCTCGAAAAGTATGGTGAAAGCTTGCCAAGTGATACACGTATTTCAGCTCCATCACTCGATCTTGTTGACCTGCCAAAAAGTATACGGGCTGACGAATCTGGGTCACAATCTGGGGCAGAAGGTGAACTTCTTCTGGCAGCGTAGAGTCAAGGAGCGATCGCAGCGCAGCATCGTAATTAGCTGCGACAAAGTCAATCACACGCTGCTTGCCCCAGTGCCGTGCTAAGGGTTGGGACACCATAACGTGGCTGAACACCAAGTCTAAACAGGGCACACAGGGGAGCCAACTGGGGCGAAACCCCAGCATTTGTTTTCCTGCATTACGGAAACGGTCAAAGGCTTCTTTGAGGTAAATTCCGCCGCCTGAGTTTAGGCAGATTGTGCCCTCGACAAGGTGAGGTGGTGCCAGCGCTGCCGCCCATAGCCCAATACTGCCGCCCAGGGAATGTCCCACCAGCCATACCCGCGAGAGATTAAGCTGTTTCAGCAGCAAAATTAAATCTTGGGCATAGGCGGCTGGCGTGTAGGGCGTTTGAACACTTTTGGATAAGTAAGACTTCACTAAAGACGGCTGTTGTCCTAGAGCGATTGCTGCTCTGACATCAACGGTCTCTAGAGATAATTCGGCATCAGTCCCAGACTCACCGAATCCACGCAAATCGTAAGTTAAACATTGAAAAGATGGCGCAAGATCTGCAACCAGTGGCTCCCAGTAGTGGCGACTCAGTAGCCACCCATGAATAAATACTAAAACAGGGCCTGACCCGACGGGAGGCGTCAATTCATAGGCATGTTGAACCCCTAAAACTTCAGCGCGCTCCATAGACCTGCTCAAATCCTGCACCAACCTTTGCACCCTGTACGCTTTGCCTTAATTTTCTACTGCACGATGTAGCCCTGTCTACTGGCATTCACAATTTGCAGGGGTTAAAAAGGCCAGAAAAGTAAAGTCTTGGTTTAATACACTAAGGATCGTGGATTAAATAACTTACAGAATTGTTTAGAAGCGATACGCTCTGCATTCCCTCATCCCCTAACCCCTTCTCCCAGAGCGGGAGAAGGGGAACAAGAAACTCCGGCTCCCCTCTCCCGCTCTGGGAGAGGG
>JANNDV010000320.1:0-5217 GCA_031387975.1 Acaryochloridaceae cyanobacterium OTE_75_metabat_521
CGGCTGCACCCAGCGCGAGAATGCGATGACCCAGCGCCCAAGACAAAAAGCGCCTGTATTGATAAGACAGTCGATCTTGCTTCAGCGCCTCTTGCCCGTGGGGTTTATCTTTGAGAATATAGGCTGCCATTAATGGGGTAATAGTCCGTGCCACCAGCAGCGAGAACAAAACTGAAGCGGCGACTGCCACGCCAAAAGGTCTAAAGAACTGCCCTGTCACGCCACTCATCAACGCCACAGGGCCAAAAACCGCCACAATGCTGAAGGTTGTGGCAACCACCGCCAGTCCAATTTCATCCGAGGCATCTAAGGCCGCATGGTAGGGCTTTTTGCCCATCGCCTGGTGGCGCTCAATGTTTTCAATTTCAACGATCGCATCGTCTACCAAAATCCCCACCACCAGCGCCAGCGCCAGCAGGGTCATAAAGTTGAGGGTGTAGTGAAACCACAAGAACACAATAAACGTGGGAATCATCGACAGGGGCAAGGCAACCGAGGTAATGAGGGTCGCGCGCCAGTCCCGTAAAAACAGCCAGATGGTCACAATTGCCAGCACGGCACCCAGCAAAATAGACTCCACCGAGGCTAAGTAAGATTCACGAATGTAGTCCGCCCGAAGGCTGTTGATCAGCTCAATTTTGATATCGGAGGGCAGCGTTTTTTTATACTCTGCAACGGCTTTTGCTACCGCTTCTTCTACCCCAACCACCACCGCCCCCGTACTGCGGGTAATCGAAAACACAACGGCAGACTTATTGTTAATGCGCGCAATACTGCGGATGTCGCCAGCGCCATCAGTTACGTCCCCTAAGCTCGATAAGGGCACAAAGCCAGCGCCATCAGGTAGGGTGATTTGGTAGTTTTGTAAGTCTTCTAGCCGAACGGCGCTGCCTAGGGTACGGATGCTCTGTTCTTGACGACCGACCTCGCCTCGCCCCCCTGGCAAGTTGATATTGAAGCTACGGATTTGGTCGTTTACCGTGGTCGCGGTTAACCCCAAAGATTGCAGCCGTTCAGGATTAAGATTGACCCGCACCTCTCGGTTAATGCCACCCGCACGATCTACCTTGGCAACCCCTGGCACCGCAAGAATGGCGCGGCTGATCTGCTGATCGACTAGGTTGCTTAAGTATTCTGGCGATCGCGTTTCTGAAGAGACGCTGTAGGTAGCAATGGGCCCACCGGAAAAGTCTAGGCGTTGCACAATGGGGTCGTTGGCATCTTGGGGTAGGTTTTGGCGAATCTGCGCGACGGCGTTGCGAACGTCATTGGTGGCGCGATCGCTGTCCGTCCCTAAGCTAAAGGTGACAGCAGTCGTCGAAGCGCCATCGTTAATGGTGGAGGTGATCTGGTCAATGTTACCCAGCCCCGCTACAGAGTCCTCAATTTTTTTGGTAATTTGGGTTTCCAGTTCGGCAGGATCCGCGCCGAGCTGTGTCACCGTCACCAGTACCGTGGGCACATCAATATTGGGGTTTTCGTCAATGCCCAAGGTGGGATAGGCCACCAGCCCCCCCAGGGTGAGAATCAAAAATAAAACCAGCGTTGGGATCGGGTTGCGAATGGACCAAGCCGAAATATTAAAGGACATCGCAGGGCTACTCCAAACGCTATGACACAGATCTCAAATGAACAAACTGCAAACTAAATAAATTTACTGAACCACGTTGACCCGATCGCCATCCTTCACAAAGCCTGCACCCGCAACCACCACGCGATCGCCTGCCTTTAGCCCTGACTTAACCGCGAGATATCCCTTAGATGGATCGCCGACTTGAATGGGCTGTGCCTTAATCGTATTGTCGGCACCCAAAACATAGACCATGATTTGCCCATTGGCCTGGGGCACGATCGCCTCAGCCGGAATGGCGAGTGCCCTGGCTGTACTAAAGGCGATCGCCGCCTGGAAAAACATCCCAGGCTTGAGCGCCGCATTGGGGAGCAGGTCGATTTTGACGATAGCCTGACGGGTCTTGCCATCCACCACCGGATTAATCTCACGCACGGTACCTTCAAGGCGAATGCGCCGATCAGAGGCAGAGGTGACGGTGGCAGATGCACCAATCTTAATTTTAGACAGCAGCGTCTGAGGCACCTTCGCCTGTAGCTCCACCGCAGCATTTTGAATCATTGAAAACAGCGGCGTGGTTCCGGTCAAATCGCCTACGTTGGCATTCTTTTTAGTAATAATGCCGCTCTCCGGTGCCAGCACAAGCGAAGCCTGATCGAGCTGCGTTTCTAGCTCTTGCTGACGGGCGATCGCATTTTGGACATTGGCCTGGGCTTGTTGAACCCCAGCACGGGCATTATTGACCGCCGCATTAGATTGGGCGATTTGGGCGATCGCATTTCTAACCCCAGCATTCGCGCTGCCAATATCTGATTGAGAAACATTGATGCCAGCTCTGGCTGAGGCAGCAGCGGTCTTGCGAGACTCTAGTTCTTGGGCACTAATCGCCCCCTGCTGAGCCAAAGTAACGTAGCGTCGCCGATTACTTTCGGCTTCACTCAGCGTGGCCTGTTGCTGGGTCAGCTTTGCCTGCTGCTGGGTGACGGCACTCTCGGCTGAAGCCAACTGAGCCTGAGCACCCAAAACCTGAGCTTTAGTAGAATTGAGCTGAGTTTGAGCGGCGATCTGCTGCGCTTGGGCAGCCGCAACTTGAGCCTTGGCCTGGTTCAGCTGGTCTCGCTGCACCGCATTATCTAACACCGCAATCACCTCGCCCTTTTGGACAGATTGCCCTTCTTGAACTGCGATCAACTTAATCTGTACCCCTGCCACCTTAGGAATAATCGAAACCCAGTTGCGTGCCTCAACACTGCCCTGCACCGCGAAGGTTTGCGACATGGGCATCCACTGGGCGACAGCAACACTCACGCTCTGCTGAGAACCTTTGGCAACCTTTGCTGGGGTAGAAGATGCTGCTGGGGCTTGCTTATCTGAACGAGCCATCAAGGTCATGCCGCCGAGGGTCATGGCAATGCCAACGCCAATACCAACCACAACGCCAAGTCCACGGGGGGCTATGCGGCGAGGCAATGTTGATGGGCTATTTTCGGGTGATGGGTTGGGCGTGGGTTCTGAAAGCATGGTTCTAGTGCCAAAAGGGTTAAGGCTTAAATTACTGACTCATCGTGAAATAGGGTTGGCAGGAAGTAGACTTGACGGGTCAATAAATCCCAAAGTTTCACAAAAATTAAGGCTAATGATTCAACTGCTCAGTTGGCTGGCAATCATGGAGCAGAGAAGACTTGATTGGGTTTTAAACCAGTCCATATCTTCTTTCCCGTAGATTCGCTGCATCAGTAGGCCATCAATGTAAACGAGCATAAATTCTAGCGCGGCTTCGTTCTGGGTCTGAAGATAATCGGACAACGCCCTTCGCGTCTTACAACAGAGTTTTTCTAAAATTTCAGGATATTCAAGAAGGGAGCGATGGGTGTGTTGGTAAAAATCCATCCAGAGCAGCTGCTGTTTGGTAAAGTAATCCAGATTCTCCAGCACAAAGTCCATAACCGCTTCTACTCGCGCCAGCATTGAGGCAGGCATGGGTGCCTGGGACAAAAAATTACTAATATCCTGTTCGGTCAGCTCCTCAATTAGTTGGATGAACAGACTTTCTTTGCTGGGGAAGTAGTGATAGAGCGTTCCGGTCGAGACCCCTAAGGCTTCTGCCAGTTGGCGCATCGTCAGCGAACCATACCCTTTCTCAGCAAATAAATCCAGACTTTGTCTCAACAAGTCGCGACGATACTGAAGATGGTCAACAACTTTTGGCATGAAATTTTCTCTACTTAACTTTATTTATATCTAACATTTGTTATAAAAACAAGGCTGGGTAGGCTGATTCAAGCCAGAACCTATGGTGATTATGGCTTACGAGCGATAAAAGTCATTGAATTCCTACTTAGGTCATATCGCCTCAAGAAGGTCGGCTTTGATCCAATACTTCTTTCATGCCTTCAATGGTGCCTAAGACAGATCGCGGATCCAAAAACAGCACCTTACTGCTTTCGCTTTGCCCGATCGCAGTCCCCATATCTAAGTAATTTTGCGCCAGCAAAAACTGAAGGGCCGCGTAAGCTTGAGCGTCAGCTTCTAGGGTGCTGCTTAAAAGCTGCATCGACTCTGCGATCGCCTGGGCGCGCAACAGCCGCGACTGCCGATCGGCTTCTGCCCGTAGCAATACAGATTGCTGCTGCGCCTCTGCATCTAAAATCACCGCCTGCTTTCTTGCCTCTGCCGCCAAAACCTGAGCATCCGCATTCCCCCGTGCCGAGTTCACCGCCGCCTCGCGATCGCCCTCCGAGGTCAAAATCGAGGCTCGCTTGCGCCGCTCGGCAGACATTTGCAGCTCCATCGAATCTTGAACAGCCTTAGAGGGCGTAATGTCTCGAATTTCTACCCGCGTTACCTTTACGCCCCACGGGTCAGTGGCGGTGTCTAGCTCTTCTAGTAAGATGTCGCTAATCTGGCTACGCGCGGTAAAGGTTTGGTCAAGTTGCAGCTTACCAATTTCGCCACGAATTTGGGTTTGCACTAGATTCACCATTGCAGACTCAAGGTTTTGCACCTTGTAGTACGCCCGTTCCATATCAATGATCTGCCAGTAGACCACCGCATCTACCGTAATGCTGACGTTATCTGCCGTGATGCAGGACTGGGGCGCAATATCCAGCACCTTCAAGCGCAGCGTCTCTTGAAAAACGATGCGATCTAGCCCTGGCACTATCACATTTAATCCCGGATCCAAACGCTTACGGAAGCTGCCCACCCGCTCCACCAGCGCAGAATTCCCCTGATTCACAATCCGCACAGAAGAGGCCAAACCCGCACCGCTTAGCCCCAAAATCAGCAGAAGCAAAAACTGTCCCATATCCGTCTCTCCTCAACGTAAACACTTCACCACTCCGGCATCACCACCAGCGTTGTCCCTTCACGACCCACCACCATCACCTTGATGTTAGGCGCAATTTCTAAGGCTGGGTCTGCGCAGGTTGCCGCCCACGGGCTACCCTCATACAGCACCCGTCCTTTTTCTCCAGGGGTGATCGCCGTTAAGGTGGTGGCCTCCACAGACTCTTGTAAAATTTTGGGCACTTTGCGCGGCAGATAGCGGCGCACCAGAAGAACGCTCACCAAAGACACCACCATCCACAGCAGCACCTGTAGTCCAAAATGTGGAAGCAACAGCGAAACAAACGCAACCAAAATTG
>JANNDV010000328.1:0-48683 GCA_031387975.1 Acaryochloridaceae cyanobacterium OTE_75_metabat_521
CGTGCTGCCGGGCTGCTCTGCTTGGTAGGCGCGAAACCGTCGGGTTAGCTCAATGCCGTCCATCCCTGGTAGCCCTACATCTACTAGGGCTACATCGGGCTTCATTTTCTCAAGCACTTGCAGCCCTTGCAGCCCACTCGCCGCTTCGCCGATTACCTGAATGCCAGCCTGTTGCTGTAACGCAGTACGGATGCCGATGCGAACGACATCATGATCTTCAATTAAGGCAACAGAAATAGGTTTCATTAAAATCAGCACTCAACGGCTAAAACGACTATCTAAAACTCTTTTTAGGCGCTTTTCTCAAAGGCGCTTCATAGATGCATTGAGTCAAAGCAGAACATTCTAAGATAGTGCCAGAACATCTTAGAAACCGCCTCTACCTAAAGCAGCAATGATTGCGGGGCGATGACCGCTACAATCTAACCGTTGGTTTAAGCAAAGATGTATCTTTGGGAAGATTGACGCTCAGAATGATGCAGAGATACGGTTCAAGTATATCTACTTAGGCTCCCTCATTTTGATCCTAATGGGTGAGTTATGTTTTCAGAATATACGCGTTAAGAACGACCGCTATGCCAACGGCCTTTTGTGAGACTGCACTCTGTGGCTAACCATGTAAATTCCCACGCCCTAATCGACGCGATTCCGCATATTGTCTGGACTGCGTCTGAGACGGGAGCCATGACGTTCTTAAATCGACGATGGACTGAAGTGACGGGGCTAGGTGTTGCCCAGGGGTTAGGCTGGGCGTTTTTACAGGCCATTCATCCAGAAGATCGCGATCGCATCCAAGCTGCTTGGCAGCAGGCCGTCGAGTCGAGCCAGCCCTACGAGGCAAAATTTCGGCTGCATCGGGCCAGTGGCGAATACTGTCGCGTGATCGCCCATGCCCAGATTGAGCATGCGCAAGATTCCTCATCGGTGGAGTGGGTGGGAACCTTCACCAATATTGAAAGCATTGTGTACTGCAAAGACGATTTAGTTCACAAGCAGCAGTTTCTAGAAGCGCTACTCGAAAACCTGTCTGACGGCATTGTCGCCTGTGATGCCAGCGGAACCCTGACCCTCTTTAATGCTGCCAGCCAAAGGTTTCATGGGCTGCCAGCAGAACCACTCCCCGCCGAGCGTTGGGCTGAATATTATGACCTTTACGACGCAGATCGCAACGTCCCCATGCAGCAAGAGGATATTCCGCTGTTTCGCGCCCTTAAAGGTGAACGGGTGCGGGGCACTAAGATGCGCATTGTGCCGAAGCAGGGGCAAGCTCGCATTTTGATTTCTAGTGGTGCGCCTATTTTGCATCCCGATGGGCATCAGCTTGGGGCGGTGGTTGCCATGCGAGATATCACAGAGCAGGAGCAGGCAGAAGCTGAGGTTCATCGGCTCAATACGTCCCTCAGTGAGCAAGTTGCCCAGCGCACGGCGGAACTGGAGACTAAAAATCACCAAAATGAGCTGCTGTTGGTGAGTGAACAGGAAGCAAGGGCAGAGGCAGAAGCGGCGATCGCCCAGTTAGAGATCATCAACTGCCAGTACGAAGAGCTACTAGAGCGCGAGCAGCAGGCGAGGGCTGAGGCTGAAGTGGCGATCACCCAAACTGCCACCTACACCGAGCGCCTTACTTTAGTGCTAGAAGCAGTGCAGATGGGGACTTGGGACTGGGATATTATGAGCAATCAAACCCTTTGGGATCTGCGTCATGAGGTCATTTTTGGCTACGAGCCAGGCACACCCAGTCGAGATTACATTAATTGGGAGCGTCGCGTTCATTCTGAAGACCTAGCGTGGATTCATGAAGCCACCCGCGCGGCAATGGATCACCATCAGCCCCTCGCCCTTCAGTACCGCATTGTGTGGCCAGACGGCAGCCTGCACTGGATTGATGCCCAAGGGCGATTTCTGTACGACGCAGCAGGCAGCCCCATTCGCATGATTGGCGTGGTCAGAGACATTACGGAGCAAAAGCACACCGAAGATGCCCTGCGCGAAAGTGAAGACCGCTTTCGTCGCGCCATTCTAGATTCGCCGCTGCCCATTATTCTCCATGCAGAAGATGGAGAAATTGTCTTAATTAACGCAGCCTGGACTGAACTTTCGGGGTACGCGCCAACGGATATCCCCACCATCAACACATGGCTAGAAAAAGCCTACGGCGAACGAAAGGAGCCTGTTAAGACAAGCATTGAAAACCTCTACAGAATTGATACACGGGTCAGAGAAGGCGAATTTACCATCAGAACCCGCAGTGGCGAAAGGCGGATTTGGGATTTCTCCTCGGCTCCCTTAGGCCAACTGATAGACGGCAGACGCTTGGTTATTAGTACCGCTCTAGACATCACCGATCGCAAGCAGTATGAAGAGGCATTACGTCAAAGCCAAGCACAGTGTAAAGCCACCTTTGAACAGGCCGCAGTGGGCATTGCCCATGTCGGTCTAGACGGTCGCTGGCTGCGGGTTAACCAGAAGCTCTGCGAGATTGTGGGGTATTCAGTCGCAGAACTGACAGAACTCACCTTTCAAGACATCACCCATCCCGATGATTTGGCAGCGGATTTATCCTACATGCATCAGCTTCTGGCGGGGGAAATTCAGACCTATTCAATTGAAAAACGCTATTTCCACAAATCGGGGGAAGCGGTTTGGATTGAGCTGACGGTATCTTTGGTGTGTTTAGAACCGGAGAATCGTCAGAATTTGGAGGATATTGTCGAAGAACCTCGGTACTTTATTTCGGTGATTGAAGAAATTAATGACCGAAAGCAATCTCAAGCAGAACTACAGGCTCGCTCCCGTGAACTGTCTAATTTCAATGGGCTACTGGCACAGGCAGCAGTGCTGTTAGATGAGCGCAACCAAGAGCTAGACCAGTTTGTGCATATTGTGTCCCATGACCTCAAAGCGCCGCTACGCGCTATTTCTAACCTCTCTGAGTGGATAGAAGAAGATCTAGAAGGAGCACTCCCCCCCGATAGCCAACAGCAGATGAAGCTCCTGCGCGATCGCGTCCACCGGATGCAGGCCATGATTGACGGGCTGCTGGAGTATGCACGGGCGGGGCGAACGGAAGCAGACATTGAGCCAGTAGCCGTAGCAGCGCTATTGGCGGAGGTGATTGACTCCTTAGACCCACCTCAGCCCTTCAGAGTTGAGATTGTGCCAGACATGCCGACGCTGTTGACCAAGCGGCTGCTGCTGTCTCAAGTGTTTGCTAACCTCATCAGCAACGGCATCAAGCACCACAACCGACCCGATGGGCTAATTCAGATTTCAAGTCAAGATAAGGGTAATTTCTATGAGTTTGAGGTAGCCGATGATGGACCCGGCATTGCCCCAGAGCATCACGACAAGATTTTTATGATTTTTCAGGCCGTCAATCCTCAGAAAAGCCAAGACAGTTCTGGGATTGGTCTGAGCATTGTTAAAAAGATTGTTGAAACCGAAGAAGGCACTATCCGTCTAACCTCTGAGGTGGGTAAGGGAACCGCTTTTTACTTCACTTGGCCTAAACAGCAGTAAGAATTATGGATTTAATCGTCTCCAACTTAAGACCCTCACCCCCAGTCCCTCTCCCTAGGGAGAGGGGAGTAAGAATCTTGTCCCCCTTCTCTCTAGGGAGAAGAAGGGGCTAGGGGATGAGGGCGTGCAAGGTGTAAAGTCTCTTACCAATTCTCTAAGTTTCAAACCACAATCCTAAGCAAAAACCGCTATTCTTCAATCACCCTAGCCCAAAATGCCGAAGCGCCTTTCACTCAAAAATCTAATCAAACCTTGGCAGAGACTTTCAGTCCGTCGGCAGGGCTTTATTGTAATCGTCGTTCCGTTACTGTGTCTCATTGTCTCCTTAGGGGCATTTAGCTGGCTTAGGTACGGCATTGATCGATCGCAGCAGTGGGTTGACCACACCAACCAAGTTTTACTAAAAAGCAATCAACTGTTGACAGGTGTACTTAACGCCGAGACTGGCGTACGTGGTTATGCCCTCACCCTTAATTCTGAATTTTTAGAGCCGTACTATATGGCTCAGTCTGATATACCAAAGTGTTTAGATCAATTAAAGGTGCTTGTTGGCGATAATCCCCCGCAGAGCCTAAGGGTGCAAAACATTACCCAAAACATGCAGCAGCGAGTGGGTACGCTGCTTGAAATCATTGACTTGATTGATCGGTCAGACTCAAAAACGTTGAAAAAAACCGATCTGAATCGATTAGTCGTGCAGGGCAAGTTTGAGATGGATAAGCTGCGCCTGAGTCTAAATCAGTTTGACCAACAAGAGCGTGAACTGCTAAAAGTTCGTCGAGATGAGCTAAATTTTCAGCGCAATCTCAATGAGACTTTACTGTGGGCTGTGGCGCTTGTTAGTGCCATAGGGTCAGTATTTACCTTAATTTTATTTAGTCGGCTCGACCGCAATTTATCTGAGCGAGAGCGGCGGCTATTAGAGAGCAAAAACCTGATTGAAACAATCGTTTCTAATGTGGTGGATGCCGTGGTGATTTTAGACCGAGAGGCTCGTATTGAGAGCATCAATACCGCTGCGGCCTCAATTTTTGGCTACACGCTTGCTCAGGTGATGGGTGAAGACCTCTCACTAATGCTGAACGAACTACCTTTGATAGAAAGCCAACGCGGTCAAGAATACTGGCAGCAGAAGCTGCTAAGCCGCGAGCAGCAGTGGCAGGCAATGGGGCGACACAGTAGTGGCAAGTTTTTTCCGGTAGAAGTTTCCATTAGCCAAATTGCGTTTGACCAGCGAAGGATTGTCATTATTCGAGATATTACCGAGCGGGAGCGAACCGCTGCTAACGTTCAGGCTCGTGCAGAGGAGTTAACTCAGCTTAACGCAACCTTAGCGTTAACCAATGCCGAGCTTCAGTCGCGTAACCAAGAGCTAGATCAGTTTGCCTATGTGGCTTCCCACGATCTTAAGGCACCGTTGAGGGCGATCGCCAGCCTTTCAGAATGGGTAGAAGAAGACCTTGCCGGACAGCTGCCTGAAGAAAACAAGCGTCAGATCCATCTCTTGCGAGGCCGTGTGTACCGCATGGAAGCACTCATCAATGGGCTGCTAAAATACTCCCGCATCGGCAGACTGAACGTCCCAATAGAAACCGTAAATGTTCAAGAACTTCTAGAAGAAATTATTGATACTCTCGCGCCACCCCCCACCTTCACCGTGACGATTGGGGTAGAGATGCCGATCATTAAAACACGGCGACTGGCACTCCAGCAGGTTCTTTCAAACTTACTAGACAACGCTCATAAACATCATCCTCGCCTTAATGGCAATGTTGATGTTTCCGTGACGGATCGAGGACGGTGGTATGAATTTGTTATTAAAGATGATGGTGGCGGCATTCACCCGCAGTATCACGAGAAAATTTTTACTATCTTTCAGACACTTCAATCTCGTGATGCTCAAGAAGGAACGGGCATCGGCTTAGCCATTATTAAAAAAATTCTCGAAACCGAAGGCGGTAGCATCCGCGTGGAGTCAAAAGAAGGTGAAGGCGCCACCTTTCGATTTACCTGGCTTAAATCTCCCCTTCAGTACAATAATCTCTCTAAACCTCTAGCTTTAGAGGGAACTCAGTAACTAAACCGTTTTGTAAAATTTACGTTAAGAGATTTTAAAAAACGGCTTTAGTAGAAGAAATTAGTAGGGGGCATCACAGTAGTCTGATGTATTCACAAATGCTTCAACGCGAATACCCAAAATTAAATTCACCTAAGATGCAAGAGCGAGTGATTAACATACTGCTGGTTGAGGATGATGAAGTGGACGTAATGAACGTCCGACGCGCCTTTAAAAAAGGTGGCGTTAGCAACCCTCTATTTATTGCCAGCAATGGCTTAGAGGCACTAGACATGCTGAAGAGCCAGCGAGGTCAAACCCCTGTGGTGCCGTTAGAGCGCCGCTTAATTTTGCTAGACCTCAACATGCCCAAAATGGGCGGCATTGAGTTTTTGCAGGTGCTGCGCGCTGACCCCGCTCTTAAATCTACCCCCGTGGTGGTGCTGACAACCTCTGGAGAAGACCGCGATCGCGTCCAGGCATACAACCTCAATGTGGCGGGCTATCTGCTCAAGCCTGTCACCTTTGAGCCGTTTGTACAGACCATGACAACGCTTAATCACTACTGGTCTTTATGTGAGATGCCGTAGGTGCCTGTGGATAAGGATAGCGCCCTGCTCAAAATTTTGATTGTAGATGACGATGAAGTAGACCGGATGGCGGTGCGTCGTGCAATCAAAACAGCAAAGGTTCAGGCTGAGGTTCATGAGGCGGATACCTGCGTCGGTGCAGTGACTATCCTCAAAACTCAGCCCTTCGACTGTGTTTTTTTAGACTACCGCCTCCCCGACCAAGATGGACTAGCACTCGTTCAGTCCATCCGAGCGGAGGGGATTTTATCGCCCCTCATTGTACTAACGGGTCAAGGGGATGAACAAATTGCCGTAGACCTAATGAAGGCCGGAGCGAGTGACTACCTGGCTAAGTCTAAAATTTCGCCAGGTCGCCTCGCCCAGATGCTGCGAAATGCCCTGCGCGTCCATCAAGCCGAACAGCAGGCCAGCCTCGTCAACCAGCGCCTCAAAGAAAGCTATGAACTCCTCGTTGAGCAACATCAAGAGTTAGAGCAGCAGCGCCAGCGAATTTATAAGCAAAACCTTCAGCTCATCCAGGCCGCAGAACTCAAGTCTCGCTTTTTAGCCACCATCTCCCACGAACTGCGCACACCCCTCAATGCCATTCTGGGCTTTTCTCAGATGCTGATGCGCCCGAGTAAAGGTGCCTTAAGCGACAAGCAAACCGAAATGGTGCAGCGCATTTTTACCAACGGCAAAAACCTCTTAGAAATGCTCAATGAGGTTTTAGATTTCTCTCGCATTGAAGCCAATCGCCTCGACTTAAAGCTAGAGCCTTTTAATTTAGCAACGCTCATTACGACCACCGTAGATGAGGTACATTCTTTGGCGGTTCTAAAGCAGTTGACGCTTGCTACTGAGGTCAATCTGCAAAATGAAGTCATGTTTAACGACCCCATTCGGCTCCGTCAAGTCTTAGTTAATCTGCTCTCCAACGCCATTAAGTTTACAGAGACTGGCAAAGTCTGGGTTGAAGCACGCGAAATTTCACCAGACTGCTTATCTATTACCGTTCACGACACAGGTATGGGCATTGCGCCGGAGCATATTGCCTATATTTTTGAAGCATTCCGTCAGGTTGATCAAACCGATACCCGTAAACATTCCGGTACGGGTTTGGGCTTAGCGATTACTCAAACCCTGGTGCAAATGATGGGGGGCACTATTACGGTTACAAGTCAGTCAGGAGAAGGCTCCAGGTTCCAAATTGACCTACCGAGACGAGTGGAAGTCGATATAGGGCAGCCAGAAGAGCAAAGTTTACCAACGCTTTCTGAGCCAGCGCAAGCATTGATGGGCTAAGAAGGGATTTGAAAAGTTTCTTAGCCATTACATTCGCCCCCCTAGCCCCCCAATACTGGGGGGAACTGACCCTAGTTTTCGGATTTCGCCCCCCAATTTTTGGGGGTTGGGGGGCGAATGCAGGGATAAATGAGACTTTCCAAACAGCCTCTAACCCTACGCCCAATATTTCAACCCTTTCGCAGTGCAGCCCATGGATCGAATTTTGGCCGTTGATGACACCCCCGATAACCTTGCCCTCATTGAAACCATCCTAGAAGATGAGGGGTATGAGATCATCCTGGTTTCCAGTGGTGCTGCTGCGTTAGCCCAAGTGGAGCAGTCGCCGCCCCCCGACCTGATTTTGCTCGATATTATGATGCCGGAGATGGATGGCTATGAGGTTACGCGCCGCATCCGTCAAAACCCAAAGCTGCCCTACATCCCTATTTTGCTGCTGACGGCGCACCATGCTTCAGATGTGGTGCAAGGGCTAGAGTCTGGAGCCGATGATTTTGTCCGTAAGCCTGTGGATGTAGATGAACTGGCGGCACGGGTGCGATCGCTCCTCCGGCTTAAGCACAGCATTGACGCGCGCGAGCAGCTTTCGCTTCAGCGCCAAGACTTTATTGCCCACCTCACCCACGATCTGCGAACCCCGCTGGTCGCCGCAGACAATATGCTAAAGCTGTTTGGGCAAGAGGCATTTTGCCCGCTGTCGGCAGAGATGCATGAGGCGATCGCCGCCATGATCCGCAGTAACTATCACCTCATGCAAATTGTCGATACCCTGCTTGAGGTGCAGTGCTATGAAGCAGGAGCCAAAACCCTGACCTTGATGCAGTGCAATCTCGCAGAAATTGCCACAGAAGTCGTTCAAGAACTCAAGCATCTTGCCCAAAGTAAAGGGCTAACGCTGACCGTAAATACCTTTAACCCACAGTCCGCAGCCGTAAAAGTCTCAGGAGACTACCTAGAACTGCGCCGGATGATCACCAATTTGGTCGGCAACGCCATTAAATTTACAGAGCAAGGCTCCATTGACATCTGCATCACCGTGCCAGCCCCTCAAGACATGGCGATCATAAAAATCCGCGATACGGGGCCAGGCATCTCCTCCCAAGAGCTAGCGCAGCTCTTTGGGCGCTTTCGTAAAGGCGCTCACCAGCAGTCGGGTAGCGGCTTGGGGCTTCACCTCGTTTCGCGCATTGTGCAGGCGCATCAGGGTACCATTACCGTAGAATCCCAGCCAGATCACGGCAGTGTCTTTACCATTTGTTTGCCAACACAGCGCTAAAAAGTCACCGGTTAATCTAGCGTCACCAGACGAATGCCCCATCAAGGCATTCGTCTCAGCGTCCTTGCCATGCTTATCTTTGATAAGATGATTAGGCTTCAAAGCCTTGCCGCGATCGCCTTGTATTCTTTAGCCATTGTCGTTTTAATTTCAAGACATTAAAGAAATCTAGGCGTTCATTAATGTTCAAAAGAAATTAGAGGCTAAGTTTTATCCTAAAAAATCAGTTTTGCAGTCTTTTTATATTATTAAACTAAACTTATGCTGACTCGGGCTTTTCGGTATTTTTCAGCAATAGTCTATAAAATTATCAAAATACAGCATCTGCGATCTAAAGCAACCTTTCCTCGCTTCTTCGCTGTAACGGCTGCCGCCACCCTAATGATTTGGGTGTCCTTGGGCTTTTCGTTTCCCAACATTGCCAACGCCAACATAGAGGACGACCACTTTGACGGCAACATTTTTGCTCTGTACGCAGGCAATGGCTCTTTGGTGCCACCCCGCGTTACCCTAGCGCAATCTTTTAGTGGAGAACGCCCCACGCTACTCACGTTTTACATTGAAGACAGTAAAGACTGTAAGCAATTTTCTAACGTTGTGTCTCAGCTTCAGGCTTACTACGGCAGGGTGATTGATTTTATCCCTGTCAATGTAGATTCTATCCCCACTCAGGCAAGCTATACGCCACAAGATCCTGGGTTTTACTACAAAGGTAAAGTTCCCCAAACCCTCTTGTTTGATGCCAAAGGCAAAAAAACGCTAGAAGTCATGGGCAAAGGAACGTTTAATGAGTTCGATGACGCCCTTCGAGACATTTTTAACCTGCTGCCTCGTACAGAATCCGTTGAGCTAAAGCGCCGTCCCCTTAATGAAGTGAATGCAGAGCTGGTTAAGTAAATTTTCTGACTGATGTGTGAATAACAAAGCAATACATACTGTAGAAAAAGTTTTGTTTGATTTATAGTAATGCTATTGTCTAGCTCAAAAAAGCCTTGGTTTTACAAAATCAAGGCTTTTTAGCAGCATTGCAACTTAAATCAAAGATCATTAACCCTACTCACACCCATTAACAATGAGAATTCTAGTGACAGGTGGCGCTGGATTTATTGGATCCCATCTTATTGATCGGCTGATGGAATCGGGCAATGAAGTAATTTGTCTAGATAATTTCTTTACAGGGCGCAAGGATAATTTACTGCGCTGGTTTGATTCACCAAAGTTTGAGCTAATTCGTCATGATGTGACTGAGCCGATTCGTCTAGAAGTCGATCAGATTTATCACCTTGCCTGTCCTGCCTCTCCGGTGCATTATCAGTACAACCCCGTTAAAACCATCAAAACCAATGTGATGGGAACCATGAACATGCTGGGGCTAGCCAAGCGAATCAAAGCTCGGTTTCTCCTCACCTCCACCTCTGAAGTGTATGGAGATCCTGATGTTCATCCTCAGTCCGAAAGCTATCGTGGCAACGTCAACCCGATTGGGCCACGAAGCTGCTACGACGAAGGCAAGCGCGTCGCTGAAACCTTAGCCTTTGACTATCACCGTCAAAATCATGTAGACATTCGCGTGGCCCGAATTTTTAACACCTATGGCCCTCGCATGCTCGAAAACGACGGTCGCGTGGTTAGCAATTTTGTTGTCCAGGCCCTTAAGCAAGAACCTGTCACTATTTATGGAGATGGATCTCAGACCCGTAGCTTTTGCTATGTGTCTGATCTGGTAGAAGGTTTAATTCGACTGATGAATGGTGATGCGATTGGCCCCATAAACCTGGGTAATCCTGAAGAATATACGGTCTTGCAGTTGGCTCAAAAAATTCAGTCGATGGTTCAATCCGGCTCAGAAATTCACTTCAAGCCCTTGCCTCAAGATGATCCCCGCCGTCGTCAGCCGGATATCTCTTTTGCGAAGCAGCACCTTGGTTGGCAGCCTACCATCCCACTCACTGAAGGGTTAGAGCGAACTATTAGTGATTTTAAGGCTCGGATGAAAGAGGCGTAGTTGCATCTCCCATTCGTGATCCAAATCGTTAGAGTATAAGCACCAGATTTGGGTTTATAGCATTCAATTTTTAGTCATTTTGCTGAAGCTGAATTTGACTTCTTTTTAACCTAAGGTTTTATTGATATGAAAGTATGCGTTATTGGAACGGGATATGTTGGCTTAGTCACGGGTGCGTCCTTGGCTCATATTGGTCACTCTGTTATTTGTGTAGACAATAACGAAGAGAAAGTGAAGCTGATGCAGCAGGGGCAGTCCCCCATTTATGAGCCGGGGTTGCCGGAGGTTTTACAGGCGGCTATTCAAAATCAGACCATTGAATTTACGACAAATTTGGCAGCAGGGGTTGCCCATGGTGAGATTTTGTTTATTGCAGTAGGTACCCCTGCGCTGCCCAATGGAGAAAGCGATACCCGCTATATCGAGGCGGTGGCTCGCGGTATTGGCAATCACCTGACCTCGGGTTACAAAGTGATTGTGAACAAGTCAACGGTACCTATTGGTTCTGGTGACTGGGTACGAATGTTGGTTCTAGACGGCGTTGCAGAGCAGTCGATGGCTGCGGCTGAAGCTCAGTTTGATGTGGTGAGCAATCCCGAATTTTTGCGGGAGGGTTCGGCGGTTTACGATACGTTTAACCCCGATCGGATTGTGCTAGGCAGCAATTCATCTAGAGCGGTTGATATGATGCAGGCGCTTTATGCACCCATTGTGGCGCGCAAGTACGCCCAGAATCAGGAACTTCCACCTGTTCCCGTTGTGGTAACAGACCTCAGCTCAGCAGAGATGGTGAAGTATGCCTCTAATGCATTTTTGGCAACCAAGATTAGCTTTATTAATGAGGTTGCCAATATCTGCGATCGCGTGGGGGCCAATGTTGTCGAAGTCGCCAAAGGCATCGGCCTAGATTCCCGCATTGGGACTAAGTTTTTAAATGCAGGCATTGGCTGGGGTGGATCTTGCTTCCCGAAAGACGTTTCGGCCTTAATCCATACCGCTTCAGATTATGGGTATACGGCTGAGCTGCTCAAGGCGGCAGTTAGTGTCAACGAACATCAGCGGGTTGTGGTGATTGAAAAACTTCAGAAGACGCTGAAGGTGCTGAAGGGTAAGACCATTGGGCTACTGGGCTTAACCTTCAAGCCTGATACAGACGACATGCGGGATGCGCCTGCGCTTACTCTGGTTGAGCAACTTACCAGACTGGGGGCTAGGGTTAAAGCCTATGACCCGCTTGTGGCTCAAAATGGAGTCGGACAGGGTTTATCTAATCTCATCGTCGAGATGGATGCAGGCCATTTGGCGGATGGCTGTGATGCGCTTGTTTTGGTGACGGAATGGTCTCAGTTCCTATCGCTTGACTACGCGATGTTAGCCCAGCGCATGGAGCATCCGGTGATGATTGATGCGCGCAATTTCCTAGATAAAGCCCAGCTAGAGCAGGTTGGATTTTTATACGTAGGAATCGGACGCTAATTTCAGCGAACTGTCATTGACGGCCTGAGCGTAAATTCTATAGAGACGTTATTTCTCCTTACTCAAAGATGCTGAGGTAGAAATAACATCTTCTTCGTTGTCAGTTGATTTTCTCGGTTTTCTGGTGAGCTCAATGTAGAGCTTTCTTAATGTTTTGTCGTCAATGGGGTCAAACTCACTTTCGAGGGTTTTGAGGTACTCCTCGACGATGGAACCTTCGAGCACTTCAAACTGGGGCTGTTCGGTTTTACGATTGAGGATTAGGGTCTGAATGGCGATCGCCAAGTACGCCTTCAGAATGTCTTCTCCTAGCTCTTCTTGTCTTTCTTCGACAAATTGAGCAGTGTAGTTTTTGGGGGTAAACCTAGGCATTTTTTGTGTGGGCAGCGGGATTCCTACTATTCCTAATGACTCTAGCTTACTCATGAAATCGTTGTACTCAGGGCTTCCAACGCTCAGTTTTTTGTAATTGGCTAAGTACCGCGCGATATCCATAATTTAAGCCACTCAAGCTTTGGTGAAAATACGACGTGTCGAACAGTCTTTTTACGATGATTATTGATTCTACCTATTTTAATCAGAATTAGGCCGGATTTGTAGCCTAATCCATAGCCTAATTTTCAGGAAAATGCAGAAGTTCATCCTTTTTTGGGGTTACTTCTTCCACCTCTACCAGTTGGGCTGGCTCAGACGGCTCCAGACGTGCTTCCATTGGTTTTTCGTCAATTTTCTCGAGTTCAGCCGCACCGCGCTTTAACTCAGACTCAAATTCTTTAGATGCATCCTGAAAGCTTTTGAGTGCTTTGCCCAAGCTGCGACCAATTTCTGGCAACTTCTTAGGACCAAAAACCAACAGCGCGATGACCAGAATGACGGCCATTTCAGGTAAACCAATCCCAAAAATATTCATCGTTTTCCTCTGAAGTGTGATGTCGACAGCGATGGAAGGGGTTTCATCAGGTTTGCGGTGGAGCTTTCTCCGTGACCTGTCTTGCCCCAGCGTGGGTGAATGTTGCTCGGCTCTTTAATATCTTGCCGTAAGATGCTCTATCTATTAGACCTCTTGCACGAATATGACCCTCACCGTTCGGCTGAGCGCTCACGCCGAAGCCCCCAGCCCCTCAAATTAGCTCTTTTCCCCTGGTGGGAGAAGGGTAAAGCCTTTGGCTATAAGAAAGGGATGAGGGGGATAGGATTGATGCAAGAGGTCTATTGAGCTTAAGCAGACCGCGCACACAAAAAAGCCCGGAAAAGACCGGGCTTGGAGTTAACTTAGTTTTTCTGAAATCAGCGAACTGAAATCAGGAAGTTGAAATCAGCAATACATGAAGCCCTAGATCAGGGACATGCTTTAGTTGGTGAGACGTGCCCAATCAACGTCAACACCATCCAGAATTAGCTCAGAATTGAAGATTTGCAGAATAATTAGTAGAAAAACCAAGAATAGTGCCATAAAGACGGCCATAACCGGAGTAGTTCCCCACCCTGGTACTACTTTGCCATATTCCGAATTCAAGGGCCTGAGCACATTACCAAGCCAGGTCTGCTTTGCCATACGTCACCTGTTAATACTGGAGCAACAACAGAAGTTTTTAACTTTCCGTAATATTATATAGGGAAGCGTCTATTCAAAATTATGTCTCTATCTGACCCCGCAACAGTTCTTAGCATTAGTCTTGGTCTCGCCTTTGTGGCTGTGACGGTTGCCGCCATTTACATGGCCTTTGGCCCTCCTGCGGCGCAGCTAGACGATCCCTACGACGATCACGAAGATTAATTAAGTTTTCTTCGATGTTTCCCTGTCTCTTGTTGCAAGCTCTGTCAACGCAACGAGAGATTCTTTGCTTTCAATTTTTTCATCCACTGAAGCCAATGGATTTGAGGGCGAGATCGGCAAAATCTAAAATTTTACCCACGAAAAGCAGACTTTTGAAGAGAGATCAGTAATAATACGGTTCAGTGTGAGTGTGTAGGGAACTGTTAGCTGTGCCAAGCCGCCCTGAGCCTAGTGTTAGACCTGTTTATCCGTTAAATCTTCAGACCATTTCTTCATCTCAAAACTTGCCGATTGGTGTTTTTGATAGTGGCGTCGGCGGTTTGACCGTCTTAAAGGCACTTCAGGAGAAGTTACCCCACGAATCATTTCTATATTTTGGTGATACCGCCCATGTGCCCTATGGCGATCGCCCCCCCCACGAAATTCAAAGTCTAGGCCGTCAGATTTTGGACTGGATGGTTCAGCAGCCCGTCAAAATGGCAATTATGGCCTGTAACACCAGTTCAGCCCTCGCGCTAGATGCCGTGCGCAACGAATTTAGTATCCCCATTTTGGGCGTGATTTTACCTGGCGCAAAAGCTGCCGTAAAGCACGGCAAACGCATTGGCATTATTGCCACCCCCGCAACGGTCGCCAGTGACTGCTACCGCCGCGCTGTTTTAGAGATTAATCCTGAGATAGAGGTCTTTCAGGTGGCCTGTCCTGAGTTTGTACCCCTCATTGAAGCCAATCACATCGCCCATCCTCAAACGCGCAGCATTGTCTGGAATCGGCTCCAGCCTTTGGTTGAAGCAGGCATTGATACCCTGGTTTATGGCTGCACCCACTATCCTCACTTGGCTCCTGTGATTCAGACGCTATTGCCAGTTCACATTATATTGGTAGACCCTGCCATCCACATGGCAAAGGCAGCGGCTCAAGAGCTAGAACTGCTCAACCTTAAAAGTAGCCAGCTTAACCCTTGCACTCAGTTTTTTGTGAGCGGCAGCCCTGGGCAATTTGCCAAATCTTCTCGGAGTTGCCTTGGGTTTATGCCTGAAGTCGAGGCTGTCTCTCTGCCAGGAATCCCTGCTAAGGTAGCAACGCAGGATCTAAGTGCGGCTGTTTTGCAGCGCTAAGGATTAGTGGTGAGCTGGGTAACTCGATGGTTTAGAGTGGGATGAAGCGGCGACAAGTTCTGCTGGGGCGCTTGATGCACACTAAATAATGCTAACGAGAGAATTGCCTGACATCATGATTAGTCTTTTGAACGGATTTAGCCGCCGAGCCATGCGGTTCAGCGCTTACGCCTGTCTGGTTATTGGACTTTGCTTTATGCCATGTCTGCCAGCTCAAGCGGTCAGTTTGGTCGCGTCATTACCGCCTGGAAATGCCGTCACCGATCCGCGATCGCTGCTGCGCCTTGCATTACCTTTTGACAACGATTCTATTCGTCAAGTCCAGAGCAGCCTTGAAGACATTGCCCCTCAGGTACGGGCAAGGCGATGGTCTGCTATCAATAGTGATGTGAAAAAGGCAGAAACGATTCTAAGTCGTCATAAAGATGAGATTATTGCCAGCGTACCGGAGTCTTGGCGACAACAGGCAACAGAAATAGCTGACAAAATTTCGACAGGGTTAGTCGCGCTAAAAACAACCGCCGAAGCGAAAGATGGCGAACAGCTTGTGGCTCAGAAAAATGCGTTGCTCGATAACATCGGGATTTTAGAAGCTTCGATGGTAGACAAATTCCCTTACGAAGTTCCCGCAGCCTATGCCAGCTACCCGCAGCTTAAAGGTAGAGCGACGATTGCAGTAGAGACAACTCAAGGCAATCTAACCGTCGTTGTGGATGGCTACAGCGCTCCGGTTACGGCAGGTAACTTTGTCGATTTGGTTCAGCGGGGTTTCTATAATGGGCTTCCCTTTACCCGCTCTGAAGAGTCTTACGTGCTTCAAACGGGTGATCCTCAGGGTGCTGAAGTCGGTTTTGTAGACCCCACCAGCGGCAAGTATCGCGCTATCCCCATGGAAATTTTGGTGCAGGGCGATAAGGTACCGTTTTACGGTTCTACATTAGAAGATGCAGGGCGATATGTAGATAATCCGGTACTGCCGTTCTCGGCTTACGGCGCGGTTGCAATGGCTCCGCCAGATACGGATGCGAATGGGGCGTCTTCTCAGTTTTTCTTCTTTTTGTTTGAGCCAGAACTTACCCCAGCAGGACGTAATCTCTTGGATGGACGCTATGCCGTGTTTGGCTATGTGGTGTCGGGGCAAGAGGTGTTAGGTCAACTGAAGCAGGGCGACAAGATTGTGTCGGCTAAGGTGGTTGAGGGGCTTGAAAATTTTGTAAAATCCAAAACCGCCTAAATCAGCTTATCTACGCTATTTTTGAGTCCATTCCCGTTTTGGGGATGGACTTTGTTTTTGTTCTAATTTTTTGAGGCGATCGCATTTAATGACACCAGATCGCTGACAAGCAGAGACAGGGCATACTCTATATAAACTGTATTGATGTTTCTCTGTAGAATCTATGCATAGCGTCAAGCCCATTATTATTCGACCCCAGCGGCAAGGGCTTGCAGAATCGCTTCAGGAGCTATGGGAGTATCGAGATTTACTGTGGCTCCTCACAGTGCGTCAGGTGAGTGTGCGCTATAAGCAGACGGTGATTGGTGTGGCTTGGGTGCTGCTTCAGCCTTTAGTGGCAATGGCAATTTTTACGGTAATTTTTGGCTATTTTGCCAAACTCTCGAGCAATGGGTTGCCCTACCCTGTGTTTGCCTACTCAGCACTGGTGCTGTGGAATCTATTCTCTGAGGGGTTATCGAGAGCTGGCACTAGCTTGATTGCGGATGAGAAGCTAATTACGAAGGTTTATTTTCCGCGTCTGATTATTCCGCTTTCGGCGGTGGGTTCGGCCTGGATTGATTTTGCGGTGTCTTTGTTTGTATTGTTTCCGCTCACTTTTTTCTATGGCCTACGACCCACCTGGAGTTTGCTGCTGCTGCCCGTTGCAATGGTGCTGACGATGTTGCTTGCCTCTGGAGTGGGGATGATGATGGCGGCGCTGAATGTGCGCTACCGCGATTTTCAATACACAATTCCGTTTTTGATGCAGGTTTGGCTCTATGCGTCGCCTGTGGTGTATTCCAGCGAGATTGTGCCGCCTCATCTGCGTCCGTTTTATTATCTCAATCCGATGGTGGGGTTAATTGAGCTATCTCGGTTTGCCATCACGGGACAGGGTGCCATTCATGGGCAGGGGTTGGGGATTTCTGCGGTGGTGGCGATCGCCCTATTTTTCCTCGGCTCGACGGTATTTCGCTGGGTTGAGCGCAGTTTTGCCGACTTCATCTAGAGAACGCAATAGAGCGAGAATTATGATACGACCTATGCAAGATTCTTGAGAACAGTAAACTAGCCTACAGGCACCGTTTTATTGGGGAACGTAGCACCCATGCCTACCATTCATCTTCATCATCCCAAGCATCATTCTGGGGTTACGCTGCAAGGCATCACTTGGCAGACCTATCAGTCTTTGGTGCAGGAGCTAGAATCTCAGCCAGCAAAGCGTTTGACTTATGACAACGGGATGTTGGAAATTTTTATGCCTTTACCGCCTCACGAAACCTATAAGCGTTTACTGGGGCGTTTAGTAGAAATTGTGACGGAGGAGATGAATCTGGAGATCCGCAGTTTGAGTGCTTCGACTTGGAGTCGTAAGGATCTGCTCAAGGGTGTTGAGGCGGATGAATGTTACTACATTCAAAACGAAGCGGCGGTGCGGGGCAAGATGAAGATTGATTTGGCGGTAGACCCGCCGCCGGATTTAGCCATCGAAATTGATATCAGCAGTCCTTCTTTACCTAGGCTGCCCATTTACGCAGCCCTTGGCGTACCGGAGGTTTGGCAATTTGATGGAGAAAGTGTCAGGCTTCTAAAACTGGTTGCTGAAGAGTACGTCGCCCAGAATCAATCTCAAGCGCTGCCGATGGTAACGGCAGGGGTTGTTCAGGAATTTTTGGCTCAGGCTCAGGAGATAGGCGAAACCATTTGGGCGAAGGCTGTCCGTCAGTGGGCGAAAGGGCGGAGTGATGTGCTGTTAGGCTAAAGACATAGATGAGTGATGTGACCGACTGAGTGCAAGCTATGAGAGACGCACAAGTCTTAAAGTTTTCCTTCTATAAAGGCTTGTGCCATAAACCGATTCATAAATCCCCTCCTGGGAGGGGTGCCCGTAGGGTGGGGTGGGTTAGTCATGCCGCAACTGACTAACCCACCCCTACCCCTCCCAGGAGGGGATTTTTCCTAGACTTATGTGTACACCGACGGAGGGTAAGCTATGAGGGACACGCTTTATGAGCAAGACTTTTATACTTGGGTGCTGCAACAGTCTAGCCTGCTGCGTCAAGGCCAATTCGATCAGTTAGATTTAGCGCATTTAGCTGAGGAGCTAGATGATTTGGGCAATCGCCATTATGACCAATTAGAATCTCGCCTAATGCAGTTAACGGCTCATTTACTCAAATGGCAGGTTCAGCATTGGAAACGAACGAATAGCTGGCGGGCGACGATTCGAGTGCAGCGAACCGCAATTCTAAAGCTCTTACGGCGCAATCCTGGGCTAAAGCCTCGCCTGGATGAGGCGATGGCTGAAAGCTGGCAAGAAGCGAAAGACTTGGCAATAGCAGAAACAGACTTACCCGATGAACAGTTTCCTGAGATGTGCCCTTTCTCTGTAGATCAGGTTTTAAGTCCTGATTTTTGGCCAGAACCCTGAGTAGACAGGGCATTGTTTGGGAACATTAAAATGTAGATACTGTGTTGTCAGCTAAGATGCAATAGGTGTTGCCAAAGATTTCTCGGTGCTCTCAAGCGATTGATTCGTAGGCATCAATTTATCTGGGTCAAAAGGTTGCCCAGACTTAAGTACACCATAAATAACCCGAATCAATTTGTGCATCACTGCTCCCACCACCTGCATTTTAGTTTTGCCTGCTTTTAATAGCCGTTCTCTAAAAGCACGGATTTGAGGACAATGTCGAATAGAGGTGAGGGCGGGGAAATACAAAGCCTTGCGTAAGCGAGGATTGCCAATCTTACACAATCGGGTTTTGCCCTTAACAGAGCTTCCAGACGTGAACTCCTGGGGGGTCAACCCAGCAAATGCCGCCAACTGACGAGCCGAATTAAATAACGCCAGTGACCCGACTTCCGCCAACACGATGGCAGCCGTCTTTTCGCCAATGCCAGCAATCGAAACCAACAACGCCTGCTGGTGCGCTAAATTCTCATGGGTCTGGATATGCTCGTGCAACCGCTTTTTTATCGATTCCACCTGTTCATCGAGAAATGCAATATGGGCTTCAATGTCTGCTCTAAAGGCTTCATCACAGACCTGTAGCCGATTGTGTTCCTGAGCAATCATCTGTTCGAGGGCTTCGAGACGGCGAGAGAACCCTTGCAACTGAGCGACTTCGACAGGCGACGGTTGCCAGAGATTGGGGTGGAGGTCTCGGCAAAATCGAGCAATTAAACCCGCATCCGCACGGTCATTTTTGGTTCGACTCAGTTGGCTTTTGGCATAGCCTTTAACCCGCGCCGGATTCACTATGCTGACGGGGTGATGCTGATGATACAGATAGGTGGCTAATGCATGTCCATAAATATTAGTCGCTTCTAGGCAGGCGTGAACTTGCTCAATGCCTTGAGCGCTCAGCCATTGCTTTAATTCTTCAAATCCAGTTGGAGTATTGTTAAACTTGGCGGTTTTAGGGAGTTTGTCACCTTTGAGCAGCGCTACGTCGAAACTTGCTTTGCTAATATCAATGCCTAAAGGCAAAGGGTTTGATGCACTCATAAGCCTTCTCCTAGTCGGGGGTGAGGGTCGCCGGAACAAGCGCTATCCTTGCGAAATCCAGGGTGTCAGGCGAACCTGGTATACTGTCCAGTCTGCTTGGGGCGATCGCTGAAATGAGGGGAGAAGGCTCTATAGAATCTACGATGCAAGCTTGGTGGCTTGAGGCTGGGTTCAGAGTCACTTCTCCTTAGAGGTATACCTTCAAAATAAGGTTTTCTGGTACACCTCCTACATACAAGGGTGGGTTTATTTGAACGTTAAGCATGTAGTTTAAGGGCGCTACAGTGGTATTAAAGCGTTGCTGAGGACGGGAACTTCCATGACAACCTTAGTCTCAACTGATTCGGATCTGCTCTATCCTGATAGTGACGGACAACCAATGTCTGACAACACCAAACAATTCCGATGGATTGTTGTCCTCAAAGAAAATCTAGAAATCTTATTCGCGGATCGTTCTGATGTTTTTGTAGCGGGCGATCTGCTGTGGTATGCAGTAGAGGGGCGTCCAGAGATAAGGGTGGCTCCCGATACGATGGTTGTTTTAGGGCGTGCTAAAGGCGATCGGGGGTCTTATAAACAATGGCAAGAGGATAATATTGCGCCCCAGGTGGTTTTTGAAATTTTGTCTCCTGGCAATACGGTGCTGGAGATGAGCCGCAAGCTTTTGTTTTACCAACGTTATGGGGTTTTAGAGTATTACGTTTTTGATCCTGATCGGTTGAATCTAGCAGGATATATTCGGACAGAGGGCGGCAATGGTCTCGAAGAGATTGCGCAGATGCAGGGATGGGTTAGCCCTTTACTAAGCATTCGGTTTGAGTTGATGGAGGAGGATTTAACGGTGTATCGCCCTGATGGGGCTAGATTTCTGACTTCGGTTGAGCTGCATGAACGGGCAGAGCAAGAATATCAAAGAGCAGAGCAAGAGTATCAACGGGCAGAGCAGGAATATCAACGGGCAGACACTGCTCAAGATGAGGTGCGCCGATTGACGGCTCGGCTTCAAGAGTTAGGGGTTGACTCTGGGCTAGGGTGAGGTGCATGGTCAGAGATCACGATTGAATGACGAATGAGAGAAGGGGGATCTTTCTACAAACTCTTAATGTTTTGCAAAGGCTCTGCATGTTTAAGCCTTTGTATTTCCATAACCTATAAAAGATCGCCACAGGCCGCTATTGGGGCACACTAAAGCATAGAGTGTATTCATATCTTACGGAGACTCTATACGCTTTCTCTATATATTGACGATTGGTTGAATACTGAAGCAAATGGCCTTAAAGCAAATGTGCTTAGCGGGGTTCACAGGATGGAACTGATTATTTCAGTACGAGAGCTAGAAAGTCTTACCGAATCCAGACGGGGGAGAGAAAGCCTCATCACGCACTACGAGATAATATGGCAGATTTTGGCAAGGGTTTGCGAAAGGGGGAATGGAAGCGATCTCAGCGAATCATCCCGTTTCGGCGGAAACCGTTTCTCAACCCCCTGAGCGATAAATTCCAACAAGGTCTTGAGGACAACAGTTCGAGTGCAGCGAGCCACAATTCTAAAGCTCCTACGGCGCAATCCGGGACTAAAGCCTCGCCTAGATGAGGCAATGGTTGAAAGCTGGAAAGAAGCGAAGGATTTGGCAATAGCAGAGACAGACTTACTCGATGAACAGTTTCCTGAGATATGCCCCTTTTCTGTCGATCAGATCTTGAGTCCTGATTTTGGCGGGAACCCTGAGTAGCAGTATATAGCTCCATCAAAAAGATCGCGATAGGGAGTTGTTTGGGCATACTAGAGTTGAGGGTGTATTCATAGTCACGGAGACTCTACACAATGACGATTGGTTGGATACTGAAGCATATGATTTTGAAACCAATAGGCTTGGTCGGGTTCTAGGATAGAACTGATTTTATTAAAGCTTTTAGTATTTTGTAAGAATTTATTTAAAAGTCCTTCTAAGTATGATTTCTAGGAAGTTTATTAAACGGGCAATAAACAATTTTAGTTATCACACTTAAAAGCTTATTACCTTCTGTTAAATAAAATTTTTTCTCATTGTATGTGTACTCTATGCATCTACGAACCGTTATGTTTAGTTACTTATGATTGAAAGTTCAAAAATTCTAATTACAGGTGGCACTGGATCCTTTGGTAAGTCTTTCGTTAGAGAAGTTCTGAAACGCTTTCCCAATATTGCTCGTCTTGTTATTTTTAGTCGAGATGAACTAAAGCAGTTTGAGATGGCTCAAGAATTTAGTGAAGCAGATTATCCTGGTCTTCGATATTTTCTTGGAGATGTGCGAGATCAAAATCGTCTTCGCCGAGCATTGGAGGGGATCGATACAGTTATTCATGCTGCTGCTTTAAAGCAGGTGCCAGCAGCGGAATATAACCCTATTGAATTTATTCATACAAATGTTCTTGGTGCTGAAAATGTTATTCAAGCTTGCCTAGATACAGGAGTGAAGAAGGTAGTTGCCCTCTCTACGGATAAAGCGGCTGCTCCCATTAATCTGTATGGTGCTACCAAATTGTGTAGCGACAAGCTTTTTATTGCCGCTAATAATATTCGGGGCAACCGAGATTTATGCTTCAGCATTGTTCGTTATGGCAATGTCATGGGATCTCGTGGCTCGGTTATTCCTTTTTTCCTTAAGAAGCAACATGAAGGCATTTTGCCTATTACAGATCCACGGATGACTCGATTTAATATTTCTCTTCAAGAAGGCGTTGAGATGGTGCTTTGGGCTTTAGAAAATGCCTGGGGAGGAGAGATTTTTGTCCCTAAAATTCCATCTTACCGAATTACAGATGTAGCAAAGGCGATCGCGCCAAACAGCGAGTATCCAATTTCGGGTATCCGTCCTGGAGAAAAAATTCACGAAGAAATGATTACCAGCTCAGATTCTTATTCGACCGTTGATCTGGGGAATTACTACGCAATTTTGCCAACAAGTTGTGACTATACCATCAGTGAATATTGTAGTAAAACATTGGCTACGCCTGTTGAGCCTGGATTTAACTATAATTCAGGCGACAATGAACATTTTTTGTCAATTGAAGAGCTGCAAGCACTAATTCAAGTGCATGTTGATCCATCTTTTGTCGCAGCATCATGAATTTTATTCCCTACGGACGGCAGGAGATTTCTGAACAGGATATTAATGCAGTCGTTAAGGTTCTGCAATCAGATTGGTTGACTCAGGGCCCAGCGATTGATCGGTTTGAGCAAGAAGTGGCGACCTACTCTGATGTTCGGTATGCTGTTGCTGTTTCTAGTGCAACGGCTGCTTTACATATCGCTTGCTTGGCGGCTGGATTGGTTGCAGGAGATTCACTCTGGACTTCGCCTAATACTTTTGTCGCTTCGGCAAACTGTGGGTTGTATTGTGGGGCTAGTGTCGATTTTGTCGATATTAACCCTAATACTTATAATTTGAGTGTTGAAGCGTTAGAGTCTAAGCTGATCTGGGCAGAACGACAGGGATGTCTGCCTAAGGTGGTTGTGCCAGTTCATTTGGCTGGTCAGTCTTGCGAGATGGATAAGATTGCAGCACTCGCTCAACAATACGGTTTTACTGTACTTGAGGATGCTTCTCATGCAATTGGAGGGCATTATCAGGGAAAGGCCATTGGTTCATGTCAGTTTGCTGATATGGCTGTTTTTAGCTTCCATCCGGTGAAAATTATCACTACGGGTGAGGGCGGTATGGTGATGACCAATCGAGCAGATTTATACGAAAAATTGATTCGGCTCCGATCTCATGGTATTACCCGAAATCCAGATTTAATGGAAGGGGAATCTCACGGTGATTGGTATTACCAGCAATTAGAACTAGGTTTTAATTACAGGATGACTGATATCCAAGCTGCATTGGGCGTAAGTCAAATAAAACGATTGGATGAATTTGTCACACGACGGCAATTTTTGGCACAGCGCTATGATCGCTTATTGCAAGATTTACCACTTACTTTACCTTGGCAACATCCAGACACAAACTCTAGTTGGCACTTGTATGTGATCCGTCTAAATTTGCGTAAGGTCGGCAAAACTCATCGTCAGATATTTGAATCACTGCGTCAGGCAGGAATTGGTGTGAACTTGCATTATATTCCCGTCCATACGCAACCTTACTATCAAAGCCTCGGTTTTCAATGGGGGGCTTTTCCAGAAGCCGAGAACTATTATCAAGAGGCGATTAGCTTGCCAGTTTATCCTGGATTGACAGATGCAGATCAGGATAAGGTGGTAGAAACTCTTCAAAAGATTATGCAACCATGAACGAACAGAAAACTGCATTTTTGGAGTCTGAAGGAGATGCATGGTTTAATCGAAATCAAAAAGTTGGCTCGAAAAGATTTCTTCCAGATCAGGATCGATTATTAACTGAACTGATTGAGCTACCTTTGGCATCTGGAATGAAAGTTCTAGAAATTGGTTGCAGCAGTGGTGACAGACTCGTGTGGTTAAAAGAAAATTTAGGTATAGAATGCAGTGGCGTTGACCCTTCAGAACAAGCTGTAGAGATTGCTCGCTCTCAAGGAATACAGGCATATCAAGGAACCGCTGATAATTTACCTTTTGAAAGTACAGGTTTCGATCTAGTCATTTTTGGTTTTTGCCTCTATCTCTGCGATCGCAATGACTTATTTCGCATCGTTCAAGAAGCTGATCGGGTCTTGAAAAACCCTGGTTGGCTAGCAATTCTTGACTTTTTTACGCCTGTTCCTATGTCTCGTTCCTATCACCATCTGCCAGAAATTTCTACTTACAAGATGGATTACCGAACCTTGTTTGATTGGAATTCTAACTATATTTGTATGACACATAAAGTTCGTCATCATGACGACAACACATACACTGATAAGCTCCAGGAATGGGTTGGCTTATCTATATTTCGCAAAAGTAACTTTGAGTCATAAATATGAGTCGCTTAGCATTAGGTACCGTCCAATTTGGAATACCTTATGGTGTCTCTAATCAGCAAGGACAGGCCAGCCTTGGGATGGCGACCGAGATCTTAAAATATGCTTGGGCGGCTGGAGTTAATACGCTAGATACCGCGATCGCCTATGGTAACAGCGAAGACCGCCTCGGCAAGATTGGCGTAGAGTCTTGGCAAGTCATTTCTAAACTGCCCGAACTTCCCATAGGAACCACGAATGTGTTGAATTGGGTTGAGAAATCGGTAGATGGCTCCCTTCAGCGACTTCAAATTCCCCGACTATATGGCTTGCTACTGCATCGTCCCCAGCAGTTACTAGGTTCTGAAGGACGGGCGCTTTATGATGCGCTGAACGCTCTTAAAAAAAAAGGACTGGTTGATAAAATTGGTGTGTCTATCTATGAACCCAATGAACTAGAAGCATTATGCGCTCGCTTTTCTTTCGACTTAGTCCAGACTCCATTTAATGTGTTGGATCGGCGTTTGGAGCGATCAGGATGGCTAACTCGTCTTAAAGAGAAAGGGATTGAAATTCACGTTCGCTCAATTTTCTTGCAAGGATTGTTGATGATGAGTCCGTCAGCTCGACCCATCTACTTTGAGCGTTGGCATCCTTTTTGGGAACAATGGGAACAATGGCTGACCGACACTGGTTTGACTTCACTGCAAGCATGTCTAGGTTATGTTCTCTCTAAAACTGAGATTGACCGCGTGGTGGTCGGTGTTGATTGCCTATCGCAACTCCAAGAAATTTTGGCAGCCACAGCAGGAGAATGGAAAAACCCATCTGACAAACTGTGCTGTGACGATCCAGATTTAATTAACCCTGCACGGTGGCAGTTGATATGACAACGCTAGCAATTGTACAAGCTCGAATGGGATCGACTCGCTTACCCAATAAGGTGATGCGCACAATTTTGGGTGTGCCTATGATTGAGTTGTTACTTGCTCGACTGTCAAGATCTAAGCAAATCAATCAGATTGTTTTGGCAACGTCCCAAGACGTCCGTAACCAACCTTTGGTAGATCACGTCCGAGGATTGGGTTACGAGGTCTATCAGGGGAGTGAAGATGATGTCCTTGATCGATACTATCAAGCAGCCAGCGTGTATCAACCCAAAACGGTTGTTCGTGTGACTGGAGATTGCCCATTAATCGATGCTGAAGTAGTGGATCGGGCGATCGCGACATTTCAGCAGTCCAAAGTAGACTACCTGAGCAACACTAGCCCACCAACCTATCCAGATGGGTTGGATATCGAGGTTTTTACCTTTGATGCGTTAGCACAATCTTGGCAAGAAGCTCATCAATTGCATGAACGAGAGCATGTTACGCCTTACTTGAGAGAATCGGGCAAGTTTCGGCTGTCGAATATTACCCATCATGAAGATAATTCTTGTAAACGTTGGACAGTGGACGAACCCGAAGATTTTGAGGTGATTGAGAACGTTTTTAAGCATTTCGCGCCGCGCCATAATTTTAGCTGGCAGTCAGTTTTAGCGCTACAAAATGATCACCCAGAATTGTTTACTGCCAATCAGCATTTAATCCGTAATGAGGGAGCCACCCTTGGTAAAGGGCAAAAGCTTTGGAAACGAGCCAAACGGGTCATTCCGGGGGGCAATATGTTGTTGTCCAAGCGTGCAGAGATGTTTTTGCCCGAACAGTGGCCCGCTTATTTTAGTAAGGCGAAGGGTTGCCGCGTTTGGGATCTTGATGGGCGAGAGTACATCGATATGTCCATCATGGGTATCGGTACCAACACATTAGGCTATGGACACCCAGAGGTGGACGAGGCTGTACGCCAAACCGTTGATGCAGGCAATATGTCTACGTTGAACTGTCCAGAGGAAGTCTATCTGGCGGAACGACTGATAGAGTTACACCCTTGGGCGGATATGGTACGGTTTGCCCGAACGGGGGGAGAGGCCAATGCGATCGCCATTCGGATTGCCCGTGCTGCTTCAGGTCGAGATAAAGTCGCCATTTGCGGATACCACGGCTGGCATGATTGGTATCTAGCGGCTAACTTGGGTAGCGAAAGTAATTTGGCAGGTCATTTACTGCCTGGTTTAGAGCCAAATGGTGTGCCTAATGCCCTTCGCGATACAGTCTATCCCTTTCTCTACAATCGTTTCGATGAGCTAGAGGCGTTGGTACAAGCCCAAGATATTGGTGCAATCAAAATGGAGGTGTCTCGCAATGAAGGGCCACGGGACGGTTTTTTGGAACAGGTTAGACAACTCGCCAGTGATCGAGGAATTGTACTTATTTTCGATGAGTGCACATCAGGGTTTCGCCAAACGCTAGGCGGGCTGCATAAACTCTATGGCGTAGAACCAGACATGGCTATGTTTGGCAAGGCTTTGGGCAATGGCTACGGGATTACGGCAACAATTGGACGACGGGAGGTTATGGAAGCAGCCCAGAGTACATTTATTAGCAGCACGTTCTGGACGGAGCGCATTGGACCGACTGCCGGACTCAAAACACTGGAAGTGATGGAACGAACTCGATCCTATGACCAGATTACCGAAACGGGAAAAGTGATTGGAGAGGGTTGGCGTAAGTTGGCAGTGAAGCATGGTCTGGATATCCAGGTTGCAGGTCTTCCCTCACTGATTGGCTTTAGCTTTACGAGTCAGAATCATTTAGCCTACAAGACTTTGATTACCCAAGAAATGCTGGCTAAGGGGTATCTTGCCGCGACCAGTGTTTATGCCTGTACGGAGCATACTTCAGAGATTGTTGCGGAATATTTAGACGCGCTCGATTCAGTCTTTCCGTTGATTAAGGAGTGTGAGGAGGGACGTGATGTACTCTCACTAATAAACGGGCCAGTTTGTCATGGTGGATTCAAACGATTGAATTAAGGCGATGAACTTATTGATTCGGGCAGATGCTTCAGTTCATATTGGGACAGGTCATGTAATGCGCTGTTTAGCGCTAGCGCAAGCTTGGATGCAACAAGGGGGACACGCGATCGCACTGATGACAGAGACAAGCCCCTCGTTAGAATTCCGCCTAAACTCAGAGAGTATCCAGGTTCTGCACTTGAAGAGTGATGCTGGGAGTCAAGAGGATGCACTGGAAACAGTTCAGGCGGCTCAACAGGTGGGAGCGACCTGGGCGATCGTAGATGGCTATCAATTCAGTGCGGAGTATCAACGTATCCTCAAGGAGAATGGTCTTCAACTCTTGGTTCTTGACGATTACGGGCACGCCAAACACTATTGGGCAGATATCGTTCTCAATCAAAATATTTCTGCTGATATTAGTTTGTATTCAAATCGGGAGCCTTATACTCAACTGCTACTAGGGCCGCGATTTGCATTGTTACGCCAGGAATTCTGGGACTGGCAGGGGTGGCAAAGGCAAACACCCGCAATTGCTAGAAAGATTTTAGTTACCCTAGGTGGATCTGATCCCGACAATGTTACGCTCAAGGTCATTCAGGCACTAAAGCAAGTTCAAATTGATGACTTACAGGTTGTTGTAGTGGTGGGGGCTAGTAATCCACATTTTGAAGTTTTAAAGGAAGCGGTACAAAGTTCTCGGCATTCGATACGCCTAGAACAAAATGTAACCAATATGCCAGAATTTATGGCTTGGGCTGATATTGCGATCGCAGGCGGAGGCAGCACCTGCTGGGAACTGGCCTTTATGGGACTACCAAACTTGACTCTGATTTTGGCCGAGAATCAACGGGCGATCTCCGAAAAACTTAACCAAGCAGGCATCGTTCAGACATTAGGCTGGTCTATGAGACTAACCGCCGATACCATCGCACAACAAATCATCAAAATACTTCTGTCCGAAGAGATACGAACCGGAATGACCCAACGCGGACAAGCTCTTGTAGATGGGCAAGGATGTGACAGAGTACTGATGATTTTGAAAGGCAACGCCTTAAGGCTACGAAAAGCTTATCCAGAAGATTGTGAATTACTTTGGAAATGGGCTAATGATCTAGAGGCCAGGGCTTACTCATTCTCAACTGAATTAATCCTTTGGGATACTCACAGATCGTGGTTTTCAAAACAGTTGAAAGATTCCAGGCATCACCTCTTTATTGGAATTAACGAGAAAGATAAGCCTATAGGCCAAGTCCGTTTCGACACTTGGGATAATGAAAATGCTGAAATTAGTATTAGTTTAGACTGCAATTATCGCGGGCGCGGGTATGGCAATGTTTTAATTAATTTAGGGGTTGAAGAACTTCTGCGACAAACGCCTATCAAAGCCATTCACGCTTGGATTAAGCCATATAATCTAGCCTCCTGTAAAGTATTTGAGAAAGCTCAATTTAAAAGACTTTCTGAAGAAATTATGAAAGGTCAACCAGCACTTCATTATTTAAGAACAACTTAAAGTTTTCGAGCCGTGAGTTTGAGAGAGACAACGTGACAGTACAAGTTCAAGATATTCACATCTTAAATCAATCGATAGGTTCTCAGTATCAACCTTTTATCATTGCGGAAATGTCGGGCAATCATAATCAATCTTTAGAACGTGCCCTAGAAATCGTTGAATCCGCAGCTAAAGCTGGCGCTCATGCCTTAAAAATTCAAACCTATACTGCTGATATAATGACCCTAGATATCAATCAGGGTGAATTCCATATTTCAGACCCCAGTAGCTTATGGGTAGGGAATTCTCTCTATAAGCTTTACCAAGAAGCCTATACGCCTTGGGAATGGCACAAACCCATTTTTGATCGCTGTCAAGAACTGGGCATGATTGGATTCAGTACCCCTTTTGATGAAAGTGCCGTAGATTTTTTGGAATCTTTACAGGTGTCTCTCTATAAAATCGCCTCATTTGAAAATACTCATCTCCCTCTCATCCGTAAAGTAGCCCAGACAGGCAAACCCATAATCATCTCAACGGGGATGGCTACCATTGCAGAGCTAGACGAAACCGTCCGCACGGCAAGAGAAGCAGGTTGCCAAGATGTGATTTTGCTGAAATGTACCAGTACCTATCCAGCCAATCCAGAAAATACCAACTTACTCACGATTCCCCATCTACGCGATCTGTTTAAGGTTCAGGTCGGTTTATCTGACCACACGATGGGCATTGGTGCTGCCATAGCCAGCGTAGCGTTAGGAGCAACTGTCATTGAAAAACACTTCACCCTAAGCCGAGCCGAGGGCGGGGTAGACTCAGCCTTCTCAATGGAGCCTGAAGAAATGAGGCAATTAGTGGTTGAGTCTGAAAGAGCATGGCAGGCTTTGGGCAAGATAACCTATGGAGCCACTGAGGCAGAAAAAGGATCGCTTAAGTTTCGGCGATCATTGTATATTGCACAAGACATGAAAGCAGGAGAAGTATTTACAACAAAAAACTTAAGAACTGTGCGTCCTGGATTAGGCTTACCCCCAAAGTACTATGACAACATATTAGGCAAAGTAGTAAAACAAGATGTGAGAAGAGGAACTCCTGTTAGTTGGGAAATAATAATTTGAGTATGGGTGACTTATTTAGAAAAATTCTCTATCTGTTTAGCGATAGCGAAAAAATTCAGATTGGGCTAATTTTCTTGCTCATGCTTGTGGGTGCAGGTTTAGAAACGCTGGGAGTTGGTCTTATTCCTCCCTATGTGGCTTTATTAGGAAATCCTGAAATCATTCAAAAACAGCAAATTTTAAGTTGGCTTTACACTACATTAAGGGTAAGTTCTAATCAAACATTTCTGTTATGGATGAGTATCATACTCTTAGGCATTTATTTGCTAAAAAATGCTTATCTTGCTATCTTGACCTACTGGCAATATTACTTTCTGTACAAAAAACAGATTTCTCTATCTACTCGATTGTTGCAGGCATATCTTTATAGCCCCTACACATTTCATCTCCAGCGCAATTCTGCGGAATTAGTTCGTAATATTACTTCTGAAATACCACAATTTTTTGCAAGTGTACTTGTGCCAGCTCTGATCTTAGCTACCGAGATTATGGTAATGAGTTGTATTGCACTTTTACTCGTAATTATAGAACCAGTATCATCAGCAATCGCGGCTATATTTTTAGGAATATCTATACTTTGGCTTAATAGAACTATTCGTAAACAGATGAGTGGACAAGGATTGATCCGCCAAAAGGAAGGTGGACAGATGATCCAATGGGTCAATCAAAGTTTGGGTGGCGTTAAAGAAACTAAAGTATTAGGTAGGGAAACATTTTTTCTGGATGCATTTACTAGAAGTGCGCAAGCTTTTGGAAAAGCAAATTTATTTGTGGGACTTGCCACCCAATTACCTAACCTATTTATTGATACGGTATTAATTGCTGCTGTCCTGCTGATTGTGATTTTTAGCTTAATGCAAGGCAGGGCAATTCAGTCTATTTTACCGATGTTGTCTCTATTTGCGATCGCGGCTCTACGGCTTATGCCGTCTGCCAAACGCATTGTCTCTACAATAACGACCATTCGTTACCTCAAACATGCTGTCGATCTAATCTACCAAGATCTAGTGTCTTTAGAAACAACATCAAGTTCACTCCCAACTGTAAAGCACTCTGAATCTTCAACAGTTCAGCTTAAGCAGTTAATTGAACTGCGAAACATTCACTACTTATACCCTAACGCTACAAAGCCATCTCTTTCAGGCATCTCTTTAGCAGTTACGAAAGGCGAATCAATTGCGTTTATCGGCTCCTCAGGTGCAGGCAAAACTACAATAGTTGATATGATTTTGGGTTTACTAAAACCGACTAAAGGAGAAATTCTAGTGGATGGTGAAAATATTTTCACCAATCTTGATCGTTGGCAACGGCAAATTGGGTATATTCCTCAAAGTATCTATCTTTCGGATGACACAATTCGGAGAAATATTGCCTTTGGTTTAGCAACCGATCAGGTTAATGAAGAACAGGTGTGGTCAGCAGTCAAAGCGGCTCAGTTAGAAGAGCTAGTGTATGGCCTGCCAGATCAACTCGATACTTTAGTAGGCGAACGGGGTATTCGCCTATCTGGAGGACAACGTCAACGTATAGGTATCGCTAGGGCGTTGTATCACAACCCAGAGGTGATTGTGATGGATGAAGCTACAGCGGCTTTGGATAACACAACCGAACGAGAGTTTATGCAGGCTTTAGAATCTATGAGCGAACATAAAACGATGATTACCATTGCGCATCGTTTAAGTACGGTAAAAAGTTGCGATCGCCTCTACTTTATGCAAAATGGCACAGTAGTAGATACAGGAACATACAGCGATCTACTTTCCCGAAATAAAGAATTTCAAGCAATGGCTCAATAGGCAATATAGAAGTTGTTGAAATGATAAAAAACAGGCTCAAAATTATCTTTTTTGCTCCACACACTGCGATTTGGGTTCACGCTTTTCCGGAAGCCCTCATAGCTGAAGCATTAATACAAGAAGGACATGAAGTCATCTACGTCACTTGTGGTAAATTGTTTAAGAACTATTGTATTTGTATGAGTGTAAACGGGCTATCGCAAGATTCTCCCGCTACGGACAAAGAAGATATTTGCATAACCTGTAACACAAACAAATCAATTATCCGACAAAACTTTAATCTCTCAGGATATGACCTAACAGATAGATTAACTTTAGATGATATAAATTCAATCGAAAATACCATTAAAAAAGTTACAAAAGAAAATTTTTTAGATTTATCCATAGATAATTTAGAAGTCGGTAAATTTGCTCTTTATGAAGTTTTGTTAAAATACAAAAAAACCAATTTAATCTTTTCCAAAAATGAATGGGAAAGTTACATTATAGCTTTGAGAAACACCTTAGCTTCATTTCTTGCCTGTCGTCGCATATTAGAGAAAGAGCAACCAGATCGAGTGATCGCGTATAATTCACTTTACTCAGTAAATCGGGCTTGCATTGAGTTAGCAAAACTTAAAGACATTCCAGCCTATTTTTTGCATGCTGGTTCAAATCTATCCGATCGATTAGAAACTATTTTAGTTGGCAAAAATTCTGCTTTTGATTTTTTTAGAGAATTGCAGTTTCATTGGTCTTCATATCAAAATCAACCTTGTTCAAGGAAACTATTAAAAAAAGCAACCAATCATTTTTTAAGTTTATTAGATGGTCAACACTTTTTAGTTTATTCCTTGCCTAGAACAGAAAAAGTTACAGATCCAAGATTATTTTTCGGAATTCAAGAAAACCAGAAAATTCTTGTAGCGACTATGAGTAGCTATGACGAAATATTCGCAGCCGAGACAGTTGGAGTTATGCAAAACGACTATAGCTTAATCTTTGCTAAACAAATTGATTGGATAAAATCATTGATTGATTTTTTGCAAACTCGGTCAGATTTGTTTTTGATTATTCGATTACATCCCAGAGAATTCCCGAACCGTAGAGATTCAGTCAAGTCAGAACATAGTACAGCCATACAAGAGTTGTTGCAAAACTTACCTAAAAATGTTGCTGGCAATTACCCAAATGACAATATATCTCTTTATGACTTAGCTGAACATACTGACCTATTCTTGAATGCATGGTCTACGGCTGGCGAAGAAATGAGTTTCTTGGGGATTCCAGTGGTTATATATTCGCCAGAACTAGTCTTCTACCCACCTAATTTACACTATGTTGCTACTAGCAAAACTGACTTTTTTTCTAAGATTGACGAAGCTTTGACCGATGGCTGGAGTTTTGAACGAATGCGAAAGGGATATCGCTGGCATGTATTAAAATTTGAACGCTGTGCATTCAATATCTCTGAAAGTTTTACATCTGAAGAAACTAGTATCGAAAGTAAAAACAAGCAAACAAAATCTCTATTAAGTATAGCTAGAAAATTTTATACTAAGGTGATGAGAAAATTATCGCCAGCCTATAAAGAGAAACGTAACTATTATCTGCGAACTAATGACTGTGAAAATCGTTCTAAATCTCTACAAGTCAGAAGTCAGCTAAATTCATTGATTACAGAAAGTAAAAACACATTGCTTGATTCACCTCAAATTGATGATGAATTTGTTTCTTCTGAGCAAGAAACAATATATATAAAAGAAGAAGTGAGACGTTTGATTGAGGCTCTTTACAAGCATTATCCTCCTTCAGTAATCCCTAACACTTTAAGAGAAAAGCTACTCACACTGATCGAGGAATCGTGATGTTATTAGAGAGAAAACTTAAGAAGCTTAAACAATGGCTAAAACCACTAAAAGCTGTAGGCAGTATCATATCCATTCTTAAAGGTGCGTTTGCCTACAGTAAAACAGGCGTAACCCCTGAAAGAGCATACTACAGCTTGATCGACTTGTACTGCCAAACTAATGGCTACTCTAATGCCTTTCTAGCATGGCTTTTAAAGCTATATCGGCATCCCTACATACTTCCTCATGCCAATGGTGTCTTAGGAGATCTAGATAGTGTAGAAATAAACAGGATTGTTCAAGAAATCAGGAAAGATGGGTATTATATCTTTGATAAACTCTTGGCAGTAGATGTATGCAACAAACTTATGTCTCTTGCATTAACTAAAGAATGTAGTTTAGGAGGTGCTTCAGACTCAACGCTACAGTTATCTATTTACAATCGCGAGAATCCAGTTGCAGTTACATACCATTTACAAGAAGAAGATTTAATCGCTAATCCTGATATCCAAATGCTGATGGGAGATTTGTCAATTTTGGCGATCGCCCAGGCTTACCTTGAAACTCAACCAATTTTAGATATCGTAGCCTTATGGTGGAGCACTGCCTTTTCAAAGACTGCCTGTACTAAATCTGCCCAACTTTATCACTTTGATATGGATAGAATTAAATGGCTCAAGTTTTTTGTTTATCTTACTGATATAACTATTGATAACGGCCCACATTGCTATATTGCAGGTTCACATCAACTAGGCAATAAACCTAAAGAACTTTTAAACCTTGGTTACGCAAGGATACCTGATAAAGACATTGCAATGTTTTATCCAAAAGAAAATTTTGTTGAGATCGCTGCCCCCAAAGGAACCATAATTGCTGGTGATACTTTATGCTTTCATAAAGGTAAGCCTCTTAAGAAAGCCGATCGGCTTATATTACAACTAGAATTTACAAATAGTCTATTTGGCGGAAGTTATCAAAAATCAAACTTAAAAAATATTTGCAATAGTAATTTATTGGAATCCATAAAAAATTACAGACGTATTTTTCTTAAGTTTATTATAGACCAGAATAATGAGTAAATTAAAAGTAGTTGCTTGCCCTCTTTGTGAAAATCGAAGTAACTTTAAGACAGTAAATATTACCGATCAAGATCAACATATTTCTCAATATGGAATCCTATATGAAGGGATAACAAAAAGTGAATGGAAAGTCTGCTCTAATTGCGGCTTTGTTCATCAAAACCCACGTCCATCTATAAAAGATTTAAACCTATTCTATTTAAACTCAAGCTATCATCGTGAAATTCCTGAATCCTATCTTTTGGAAAATGGAAAATACTATATTGAGTTTGCAAGATGGTATTACTTAGATAAAATCAAATATGCGATCTCGATGTCTAACTTAGAAAAAGCAGGAAAAGTATTTGATATTGGTGCTGGATATGGAGGGGTATTAAAGATTTTTTCTCAAGACCTAGGTTGGCAAGTTTACGGTGTTGAGCCTGATTCATATCTTTTTGATTATGCCACGAATTATCTTGGACTTAATTCCATCCAAAATACAATACTTGATGGCAATATTGAGATTGACGATCAGGTTGATTTAGTGTTTAGTAACCATTCATTTGAACATTTTGCTGACTTAGACCAGGTAATGCTAGGCATTCAGAAAATACTTAAACCTGGGGGTTATGTGTTCACTGCTATCCCCACCTACTATAAAAATCGCTCGAACTTATCTCTACAGTGGATGAATGCTGCTCATTACTCGATGTTTACTGATAAATCTCTCAATCAATTATTCTCTAAATATGGTTTTGAAGAAGTAACTCACACATATCGTGGTTGGAACAAAGAGATCGATGACCTATGGCATTTAGCTCGATTTACTGGAGTCTCAATAGAGCCAAATTTATTCTATGAATGTGATTCTAAGGTAAAAAATTACATCAACATTAATAACCCTATTAACTCTATTATTAATTATCCCATCTACTCTAATTACAACAAGAAAGTTGAGGTCATGAATGTTCTCAAACGGGGATTACTCTTTGTGAGATGCAACCTTAAGTTATTATTTACCGATCCTAATTCTGCTCTATCTAATATCAAAGAAAAACTATTCAAAAAAATAGTTCGTGAATAGTAATTTATTGCGCTTTGGGTCAAATCTCCACCTAGTTTTGTATAAATCTATCCTACTATTACAATTTTTGTCTATTTCATAGTTTTTGATTTGAACTTGTATAAGGGCTAAAAGATTAGTGGCATAGGTCCATATATTTCAAAGGTTTGTGTTGTATAAAGAGCATGAAGTAAAGCTGATTCTATGATAAATAAAATTCAACGAAAGATAAGAATTTATTTGCAAAATATATTCCACTTAGATATTAGATTTCTCAAAAAAGGAATGGGACTTCACAAAGGTCGCTATTTTTATCAAAAAGAGTATATAGATTTCCAAATTAAAGATGAAGATAAGGTTTTAGATATTGGTAGTGGAGGGCATCCCTTTCCTTTAGCTACTCACTTAGCAGATTTCTATGAAGGTAAAACAACTCATAGAACTGAGGAACTTCAACGAGATGATAGACCCTTTACTATATGCAACTTAGAAAAAACTCAGTTTGCAGATAAGGAGTTTGATTTTGTGTATTGTTCTCATGTCTTAGAGCATATAGATGACCCTGCCCAAGCATGTGAAGAATTAATGAGGATTGGTAAACGTGGTTATATTGAAACACCTTCAAAGATCTCGGATATCATGTTTAACTTTACAAAAATCCCCAACCACCATAAATGGCATACTCAAGTACTCGGAAACACTTTGATTTTTATGGAATGGAACCCTAGCGAAAGAAGAGATCTAGGCACTGACTATTTCTTTCATCAATATCATTCTAAATGGCAGAATCCTTTTCAGGATTTAGTATGGAATACTCGCGATCTTTTTGTAAATATGATGTTATGGGAAGATAAATTCAATTACATTGTTATTAGTAAAGATGGAGAAACCCTTGATTCTACTCAATACAACATACGAGCAAAATCTTGAATTCTTGTTATGCCATATAGTAAAATATAAGTTCCGCTATGTCAAAGGCACCCATAGTTTTTTTTGCCTATAAGCGTCCTGAACATACACGACGATCGCTGGAGTCTCTATCACAAAATATAGGTGCTAAAGATAGTGAACTATTTATTTATTGTGATGGAGCTAAACATATAGAAGATCGACAATCAGTTGAACTGGTAAAACAAATTGTTAGAAGTAAGCTATGGTGTGGAACTGTCCATATTGTTGAAAGAGAACAGAATATCGGTTTAGCTAATTCAGTGATTAGTGGTGTCACAGAAATATGTGGTCGGCATGGTAAAGTTATTGTTCTTGAGGATGATTTAATTCTTTCCCCATATTTTCTCAAATATATGAATACTGCTTTAGAATTATATAAAAATGAAGCTCATGTCATACAGATTTCAGGCTATATGTTTCCTGCTAATTTAGACCCAGTTGAAACAGATGCAATATTTTTTCCTTTAGTTAACTCTTGGGGATGGGCAACTTGGCTACGAGCATGGAATTATTTTGATCCAGAAGCAACAGCTTATCAAGAACTGAAAGTAAATAAAAAGTTAAAATATAAATTTAATCTAAATGATTCTTATCCATACTTTGATATGCTCGAATCACAGATGAAAGGGGAAATAGACTCTTGGGCAATTCGTTGGTACTTAAATACTTTCATGCTCCAAGGATTAACACTTTATCCAGTTCAATCACTTGTCAAAAATATCGGATTTGATGGCTCTGGCACTCATTATAGCGTTAGTGTAAGTGATTTTAATACGTCATTGATTCAGAGACAAATATTTCTATTTCCAAGTTCACTCAAAGCAGATAATGCAAATTTTCAACTTATGATTAAGTATCTAAAAAAAATAAGTTATCCCACCATTTTTGCAAAGTTTGTCAACCTAAAAAAATATATTTTTCAAGTAATTTCTAATTTGATAATAAAATCTAAAATTTAATCTGTATTAAATCCACTATCTTTTTAAATTGAATTAGATTAAAGATTATGTATATTCATAGAACAAGAAGTATTCTTTCAGATGAAGAGACAAATAAGCTTGAGGCCGAATGGTGGGATAAAAATGCTAAAGTAATTGAAGCAATTTGGACTTTTCCTGAAAGTATCCGCTTAGCAGTAAGAGAGCATTATCTTAAGAAAGTTAAGTCATTTTTTCTCTGTGACAGTAAAAGCACTGAAGCATTAAAGGTCATAGAAATTGGATGTGGTAGTGGTTGGGTAGGCCGCATTATCGCAGAACCTACTGTTATAAGTATCGTTGGTCTTGATCTATCAGAGCAGCAAATTCAAATAGCTAATGAAGAAGCAATTAAAGCTAATGTATCTGAGACTTGTCAATATTATTGTCAGAACTTAGCAGATTTTGTCCTGAGCGAAGAATCTAGATATAACTCTGTATTAATTCATGCGATTTTACATCATCTATCTTGGCAGGAGATTCATACTATATTTAATCAGATTACTATGCTAGAGAGTGGGACAAAAATATTTATTTATGAGCCAGTTTACTTATCGAAGCAGTATCGTAGCAATAGTTTTCTCTGGCGTATTCTTAGAAAGAGCATAAAAATTATTTTTGGCTTTCCATATATTTTGGGTAAGATTTACACTCGTATATTCAACGAATCGTACAACAAAAATTTAGCAAACAAACTTGATTATATTGCTACAGAAGCTAGTAAAAACAACTGGGTTCTTTCACCAAAAGAGATTGTTTTTGAAGAATTAGAACTATTAGAAACCTTAAAAAAATACTGTACGATTAATAATCGTTATCTTTGCAATTACTCTTCGATAAGAATTGGGCAGATTGCAGCTATGTATGACAACAAAGAATTGCATAAGCACTTTAGCCAAATTGTTTTGCCTTTATCAAGATATATAGATAATTTTTTGTTTCATTCAGGGTTACTTGAGTGGATTAATGATGATTATGTCTTTATGGGCTATGAGTGTATTTTGAAGTAGTGAAAACATGAAAATTCTAGCTAAGCTTAAAAATAAGATTTATCTATTACGTTATGTATTTAGTCAATTCGCCATAATTTCAGATTCTTTGATAAAAATCCAGCAATCTTTAGGTAGGATTGAATCTAGGCAATTGTTGCCCTTAGAAAAATCGAAATTACGTACAAATGAATTTCAAGTCTTTTCTCAATGGGGAGAAGATGGGATTATTCAATCATTAGTTAATTCAATTGAAATTAAAAACAAAGTATTTGTTGAATTTGGAGTGCAGAACTATACGGAATCTAATACTAGATTTTTATTGATCAATAATAATTGGTCTGGTTTAGTCATAGATAGCTCTTCAGATAATGCCAACTATATAAAGAAAGACCAGATATATTGGAAATTTAATCTTAAGGTTGAGTGTGCCTTTATTGATAAAGATAATATCAATAAATTACTAACGGATAATGGAGTGACAGGCGATATTGGCTTACTTTCTGTAGATATTGATGGCAATGACTACTGGGTTTGGGAAGCAATTGACTGTATATCGCCAAGAATTGTGATATGTGAATACAATAGTTTATTTGGCTATCATAGGAAAGTTACTATTCCTTATGAAAAATTATTTGACAGAGATAAGTTTCACTTTTCAAGTCTTTACTATGGTTCTTCTATAGCCGCTTTGAGCCATCTAGCTGAAAAGAAAGGCTATGCATTGATTGGATCCAACAGTGCTGGAAATAATCTATTTTTTCTTAGAGAAGATTTAGTGGAAGATTCTTCTATATGTTCACCTGAGGCAGCATATATAAGATCGAAGTTTAGAGAGTCTCGTGATATAAATGGCAAACTCTCTTATCTTGATTTTGATGATCGTTTAAAGCAAATTTCAGAAATGCCTTTATATGATATTGAACTAGATACCTTAATTAGAGTTAAGGATTTATGAAAATTGTTCTTATTACAGGTGTTACAGGTTTTCTTGGACGCTATATCGCTCGTCAATTTACCCAAACAGGATGGGAAGTAGTAGGTATTGGTACTCGCCCTCTCGAAAATGCGCCTCAGCAAGACTTATCGCATTATTATCGACTTGTTCTGCCTTCACCAGATTTAGCGATGATCGTACAACAGGTGCAGCCACAGGTCTGTATACATTGCGCTGGCAGAGCTTCTGTAGAACTTTCGGTCAGCGATCCTGCTTCAGATTTTCAAGCCAGTGTATCGATAACATTTCATCTTTTAGATACCCTGCGTTTATATGCACCTACTTGTCGTCTTATTTATCTCTCTAGCGCCGCTGTTTATGGCAATCCCACTATCGTTCCTATTTCCGAATCTCAAGTCTCAGAGCCAATATCTCCTTATGGTTTCCATAAGTCGATGTCAGAGCAGCTTTGTAAAGAGTTTTTTAAGCTGTACCAGTTGCCCGCTGCAATTGTGCGTGTCTTCTCAGCGTATGGGCCAGGTTTGCGCCGACAGGTACTCTGGGATGTTTGCCAGAAAGCACTAACACAGCCTGTACTAAAGCTTCGGGGTACAGGACAAGAGAGTCGAGACTTTATCCATGCCAGTGATATTGCACATGCGTTATATTTGATTGCTAATTGGGCACCCTTTGAGGCAGAGGTTTACAATCTGGCAAGTGGAGTGGAGACAACCATACAAATATTAGTGACTCAAATACTCCATGAACTTGATTTGACCATTCCTTTAGAATTTGATGGACAGGTACCTATAGGTACTCCGCTTAACTGGTGTGCTGATATTAAAAGGATTCAATCACTAGGTTTTCAGTCAGAGGTTCCTCTAGAGCGTGGGCTTCAGGTCTTTACGCAGTGGTGTCGTGCGGAGATTCGGGGATGGTAAGACCTATTAACGTTGGATTATTAATGCACGCTTCTCCAGCATGGATGGGCGGTGTGGTTTACATTCAAAATCTGGTGAAGGCGATCGCCACTTTGCCACAAGATGATCGAGCCACCATTAAGGTTCATCTCATCACGAGTTCAAAAACATCGTCAAAGTTCTATCAAGACTTACTCCCACTGGTAGATACATATCAGAAAATAGATTTTCTAAGTACGAAGCCTCTTAGTAGAATCAGCCGTTTACTAGAAAAATTTATTCCTTCCTTGAAAAATTCATTATTGTCTGACTATGAAATAAATAAAATCAAAAAAGAAATAGATTTTTTTTATCCACTTATAGGAGAGCGTGAAATTTTCTGGAATTTTCCTGTGACATGTGTTTCTTGGATTCCAGATTTTCAACATAAATATTTACCAGAGTTTTTCTCTGAGCATGAACGAATGCGCCGAGATAAGCTGCACCAAAAAATGATTCAGGATTCCAACTCAATTGTTTTTAGCAGTCAAACTGCATTAAATGATTTCGAGAAGTTTTATCCGGAATCAAATATTAAATTATTTGTTTTAAAATTCTGCACTACACCAGAAAAATCTTGGTTTAACGAAAATTTTAAAGAGACTCAAAAGAAATATAATATTCCCGATAATTTTTTTATGATTAGCAACCAATTTTGGAGGCATAAAAATCATATCGTTGTTATTGAAGCACTTAACTATCTTAAAAAAATGTCTATTAGGCCAGTCGTTGTTTGCACTGGCACATTAGGCAAAAAAAAGCATTCGATTCACGTCAAAGAACTGCTAAGTACAATTGAAAAGTATGAACTTCAATCACAAGTTTTATTCTTAGGCTTAATACCTCGAATCGATCAAATTCATCTAATGCGTTGCTCCTTGGCTGTGATACAACCTTCATTATTTGAAGGATGGAGCACCGTAGTTGAAGATGCACGAACCCTAGGGAAAGTTATATTACTCTCAAATCTACCAGTTCATCTTGAGCAAAATCCTCCCTCTGCATTATATTTTTCGCCTAATTCTGAAATGGAATTAGCTCAAGGAATTAATCAAGTATTATCTGGAATAGATTCTTGTGTAGACGAATCTCAAGGGTCACTAATTCAGGGGGAAAAAAATTGTGTCTATGCACAAGAATTTTTGAAGATCGCATCTCAGATTCACATTAGAGATTGATAGCTATTTTGCATAGACCTACATTTTCTTGAAAGAGCCACTAAATTCAAATTTAATTTATTCTTGAACCCCTGTCATTAGTCTTCTCATCGTGCAAGTCTCTATTATTATTCCAGTCCACAATCGTAAACAGATCACGCTTGAATGCCTTAGGCACCTGAGGCATCTTGATATTTTGGATCGGTTTCAAGTTATTGTTATTGATGATGGATCAACCGATGGTACTAATATAGCAATTCAGCAATCTTATCCAGAAATAATCCTTCTTGAAGGAGACGGAAACCTCTGGTGGACAGGTTCGATCGCCCTCGGTATGCAGTATGCCTTTGAGCAAGGTGCAGAGTATGTAATTTGGCTCAACGATGATTGTTTGCCAGATCCGCAGGCACTTGAAATACTAGTAAATTATATGCAGAGGCATCCAGGGGTGATAGTTGCCCCAGCCTGCTACACAGAAGATCGACAAATGTTGATTGAAAATGGTTGCCAAAATCAGAAACGACTTACCGCCCAACCAGGAGAAATTGCAGAAGTCCAAACCTTGAGCGGCTATTGTGTGGGCTTACCAAAACAGGTCTACACTACAGTTGGACTTCCTAATGCCAAAAGATTTCCACAATATTGTGGAGATGACACTTACATTCTTAAGGCAACGCGCTCAGGATTTAAAGCCTATATCCTTGGGGAGGCAAAAGTTATCCTTGCTAATCTCGTAGAACCTGAGCATGGATTTATTTCATATGTTCAGACACGATTTGCGAAATATCCAACTTTAGAAAACATTTTTTTAACCAAGAAATCTCGATACTATTTACTAAGCCAGTTTTTTTACCATATCGAAAAATATGGATGGATAGGTGCAGTAATTTTTTTAGGAAAAAGTATAAATTGGTTACGTCAATATGTTTTTATATTTAAATCTTAAAATATTTATTTATTTTCAATAAACTATTTTTCAAAACGATAATTATCCATGAAGATATTAATGGTTCATAACTACACTCAACAATGGGGAGGGGCAGATGAGGCCACAGCACAAGAATGTAAGCTATTAGAAAATAACGGTCATGTAGTTCATCGTTATGGTCGAGACAACCAAGACATAAAAAACTATTCTTTTCTAGAGAAAATTAATCTTGCTTTTGAGCCTACCTGGTCATGGAAAAGTTACCATCAAATTCAAGAAGCAATCAAAATGTTTAAACCAGATATTTTACATTGTCAAAGTTTTTTCCCCTTAGTGTCTCCTGCAATTTATTATGCTTCAGGTCAGTCAGGAGTCCCTGTTGTTCAGACCTTGCACGAGTATCGGCTAATTTGTCCTAGTGGATGGCTTTTGCGAGCAGAACGGCCTTGTCATGACTGTACAAAGTACTCACTTTTGTCTAGCATTCAACATGGCTGCTATCGGAATTCTTCACTACAAACATTGCCTGTAGCAATGATGCTAGGCATCCATAAAGCCTTCAAAACCTGGACTCGTAAAATAGCAGTTTTTACCACTCCTACAGAATTTGCAAAGCAGCAGTTTGTGGCAGGTGGTCTTCCTGAAAATAAAATCTTAGTAAAGTCAAATTTGTTAGCATCAGATCCTGAATATATTCCTCTTCAACGAAGCTATGCTCTGTATGCTGGGCGTTTAAGTCCTGAAAAAGGTATTGTCCCATTACTAGAAGCATGGCGGAACTTAAAAGATATCCCCTTAAAAATCGTTGGAGATGGTCCTTTAGAAGAATGGGTTAAAAACTATGTTGGAATTCATGATATGACTCAAGTTGAAGTTGTAGGTTTTAAGCCCTTGATAGAAGTCTTAAATCTTCTCAGGCAAGCTTATTTCTTAATTCAACCTTCTATTGCTTATGAAACATTTGGTCGAGCAATTATGGAAGCATTTGCAACAGGAACACCTGCTTTAGTTAGCAGCTCAGGCGCAATGGCTGAATTGGTTCACGATCAAAATACTGGTCTATTATTTGAACCCAATAACCCTACTGCAATCACAGTCGCCGTTCGACAAGCAATGACCAATCTAGAACAGCTCAACTGCTGGGGGCTTCAGGCTCGGAAAGTATATGAAGAGCAGTTCTCTTCAACCGCAACCTATCAGCGCCTGATGGAGATTTACAATATTGCGATCGCCAACTCTCTAAAGCCAACTCCTCAAATATAGCTATGTCCGTACCGTCTCTCTCCGTCATTACAGTCACCCACAACCACGCCAACTATATTGAGAAGTGCCTAGATGCCCTAGTGCCAGAATTAGAAAGACTTGATGGTGAAGTAATTGTTGTTGATAACCGATCGGATGATGAAAGTGCGGCGATCACCCAACAATACCCCTCCGTTAAGCTCCACATCAACAACAAGCGGCGGGGCTTTTCAGCCAACAATAACTATGGCATGGCCTTAGCAAAAGGTCGCTACCTACTGCTGCTGAACCCCGACACGGAAGTGCAGCCAAGAGCCTTAGAAACCCTTATTGCGTTCATGGATGCCCATCCGCAAGTAGGGATGTGTGGCGCACAGCTCTTATTCCCTGATGGCACCATTCAACCCTCCCCCCGTCGGTTTCCCACCCTTGGGTCAGTCATTGCCCGACGCACCCCCCTACGGATATTTTTGCGTCAATCCGTTCTCAACCAGCATCACTTAATGGGCGACTTAGACCACGGCAAAACCCAATCTGTCGATTGGCTCTTAGGAGCCTGTATGTTTATTCGCCGAGAAGTATTAGAAACCGTTGGCCCTCTTGATGAAGGCTACTTTTTATACGTCGAAGATATCGACTGGGCACGCCGAATGCATGACGCAAACTGGCAAGTTTACTATGTGCCCACCGCTCAAATCATCCACCATCACATTGCCGTCAGCGACAAAAAACTTTGGAGTCGCTATATGTGGATACATTTTAAGAGTATGGTTCGCTATACCCGTAAATATCTGCTGCCTATACTTCCAGGCTTAAGTATCCGCACCGAATCTTGTCCTGTTTGGCAAAGAGAACGCATTATCTAATGGATGCGATGATACGGCGATCGCCTTTTGTCGTTTGAATTGAATACGACTTAACTTTCGACATCTCCACATTTGCACTTCTAACGTGAACGAATCGCCTCTAGAAATGCCTTCACAGCTTGAGGCTGATTGTATGGCTGCACATATTGAGCCAATAACCCAAAATCCAAGCCAGGGAAAAATTGACTGTAGGATACCTCTTGATACATTGCACCTCGCAAATCGTAGAGCATAAGTTGATTATTCTGCCAAATCAACACTTCTGGAACCCCCAAACCCTTATAGATAGATAGTTTATTGATACCCCCACTCATCAAATTGATCTCAATCGCAAAATCCGGTCGATCCTTAAGCGTATCCACGCAGTAGCACTCATCTGGTTCTAGTCCTTGAGTCTTTGCCTCACTCCGAAAAGTCGTCGATCCATAGCCATGAAGCACAATGTCAGCTTCTTCCGCATAGCGCTCTAGAAGCCGTGCAATGACCTTTTTAAACATTTCATGCTCAGGAGAGGGCATAAAGATTTCTAGCATCCCCTCGCAATAGAGTAGTCGTAGCCCAGGATAATCTCCCAGCGTTTCTAGTAAGCTCTCGTACTGGAGCCAAGTTACGCTAGATAAAAGAACACGTTGTTCTTCAACTAGAGGGGATGGGGAATGGATTGAGCGCGTCATGGAAAATATCGCCCAGCCTAACTTCAGCTTCCATTGTAACCTTGGAAATATCCCAGCTTAAGCGAAGTCAATCATCTGGGCATCCCTGGGTACGATATGCATAGTGCCCATGCATTCACCTAATCGGTCTGCTGTGAATCAACCTACTCAAAAACCTAAAAATCGTGAAGATATTCGAGCGATTCGTCCAGCTCGCATGGGGCATAAAGGTCTTCAACAATGGCGCAATGTGGGTGTTCTTGCAGTAGCTGATTTAGTAGCCCTTGGTTGTGCTTGGAAAATTGCAGCGCAGCTTAATCAGTTTTACTCGCCCATTCCGTCTCAGCTTGTGTGGTGGAGTTGGTTTGGATTACCCAGCCTTTTTTGGATCTTTTCCTTCATTACTCTTTTGATTTTGGCGGCTGGGGGATTGTACAACCGCGCTACCGCCTGGAAAGACTACGTTCGCTCTGCTCAGTTGGTAAGCCTCGCATACCTGTTTTCTCTGGTCGCCAGCTATTTTTACGACCCCAAGCTAGATGCCCCACGATCGCTGTTCTTTAGCGCTTGGTTCCTCAGCGTTGCCTTTATCATCGGGTTCCGGCTCATCTCTACGCTGCTGCTTCAGCAACTCGAGCAGCGTCAGCCTAGCGTTGGGGTTTTTCTGATTGCGACCGCAGAACGTTTACCGCGTCTGTCTAAGGTGCTAGAGCAGCGATCGCACTATCGCGTTGTGGGTGCAGCCTTGGCCTCCACCGCCACTGCCCATAACACGCTCAATACCATTCTCAAATCTAACGCCCAGGAAGTCATTGTCGAAGGCTTGCCACCGACCGAACTCGCTTCCACGCTCTACTGGCAGCTCCGGCGGTTGGGCATTACCCTGCGGCTGATTCCTTCTAGCGTAGAGGTGCTGCACCGTCGGGGCATTCCCGAAATTTTTGCAGGGATGCCGACCTTTCGCGCTGCACCCCCGATGTTGCTGGGGCTAGACTACCGCACCAAGCGCATCATTGATGTGACGGCAGCGGCTTTGGGGCTATTGGGGCTAGCACCCTTTTTGATTGGCATTGCGATCGCCATCAAACTCACTTCCCCTGGCCCTGTGTTCTATCGTCAGGAGCGGGTTGGGCTGCATGGCAATATCTTTCAAATGTGGAAATTTCGGACAATGGTGGTCAATGCCGAAGTGATGCAAGCTGCTCTAGAGCAGCAAAACGAATCTCAAGACGGCATTCTGTTTAAGATCAAAGACGACCCGCGCCGCACTAAAATTGGCAGTTTTCTGCGCCGCACCAGCATTGATGAGCTGCCCCAGCTTATTAACGTTGCGATGGGGCAAATGAGCCTTGTGGGGCCACGCCCTTTACCGATCAGGGATGTTGAGCGCTTTAACTCATGGCACCATATCCGTCATCAGGTTTTACCTGGCATTACGGGATTGTGGCAGATTTCGGGGCGATCGCACCTCGACGACTTTGACCAAGCCGCCCGTCTCGATCTCTACTACATCGACAACTGGACACTCAATCTCGACTTTGAAATTTTGGTCGAAACCCTGCGGATTGTTTTGTTTGCGAATGGAGCCTATTGAAGCAAAGGCATCAAAGATTGACTTCGGTTTTGGCTCTCACCCAGTCTGTAAATTCTGCCTCTGAAATTTTGCTATCCGCCAATTTTTCCATGGTGCCGACTACTTCGACTTGAGCCGCATGGAATCGACAATCATTGATTTTCAAGAAAGCAACCATAACGACAAACGCCGTTCTTTTGTTGCCATCCACAAATGGATGATTTTGACAGATCCCATAGCCATAGGCAGCCGCTAACCGAATCATATCCGCATCTTCATAGGCATAAAAATTTTTGGATTGTGCAATCGCCGATTCCAGCAAACTCTCATCTCGCAACCCATACTGACCGCCAAACAGCTGTATTTGGCGGTCATGAACCACCAATACGCCATCGCGTCTGACCCACTTTGGCTGGTTCATTAGGCTAAAGCTTTTAAGGCATCTCGATATTCAGCCGTTGTCTCTTCCGCAGCTTCGAGAAATGCCTCAAAATCAGGGTTATAAGGCGAGAGCATAATGCCTTCAGAGGTGATAACAATATTTAACTGATCGCCTTCCCTTAAACCTAGCCGATCAATAACGTCCTTGGGCAATGTTGTTCCTAATGAAGTTCCAACTCTTCTAAGCTTTGTTTGCATGGTGTGCTCCCCAATGCTCGTTTAATGGTGACTAATTATACCCAGAGTATACCCCAAGTTATAATAAATATTATAACTTGCATATGAGCATCAACTAATCATCAGCTCAAATCCAGGCAGCACATCTTCCCCTGACAGCGTTACTGGATAGTTCAAGACCTCAGCTTCTTGACCAGAACGATAAATTTCAACCTGCCGATCTTGTGGATTAATCAACCAGCTTAACTTCAAGCCACAGTGCAAATATTCCTGCATTTTTTGCTGTAAAGGTTTGAGTCGATCTGTCCTAGACCGAAGCTCAATCACAAAATCGGGACAGAGCGGCGGAAATTTTTCTTGTTGCTCTAGCGTCAAACTTTCCCAGCGCTCTAGCTTAATCCAGGCTGCATCGGGGGAGCGATCGCCACCACCTGGCAAATTAAATACGGTTGAAGAACTAAAAACCTCTCCAAGCTCCGTTTGCCGATTCCAAATACCAAGGTCAGTAATGTAGTCTGCCTCTTTATTACCACTTAACCCACCAATCGGAGTCATAATAATCAATTCTCCAGAAGGGCTTCGCTCCATTGGCACATCTTTATTCGCCATGCACAGCTCATAAAACTGTTCGTGGGTGAGCTGGGTAATGGGTTCTAAGTTGAGGGTGATGGCAGTCATAGAAGCCTTCCAAACATTGCTCTACTGCTACTGATAAGTAGCCGACCATAATTAATTACACACTTTGTCAAAAACCTTGTCAAACTGAAGTAGCAGCGTTAGAGATATTCTGTCCATGCAGTTAATCCGTGAGATATTCCCAGATACGCTCCAATTGCTAAGACGAATCC
>JANNDV010000149.1:0-12343 GCA_031387975.1 Acaryochloridaceae cyanobacterium OTE_75_metabat_521
CCCTCTCCCAGAGCGGGAGAGGGGAGCCGGAGTTTCTTGTTCCCCTTCTCCCGCTCTGGGAGAAGGGGTTAGGGGATGAGGGAATGCAGAGCGTATCGCTTCTAAACAATTCTGTAAGTTATTTAATCCACGATCCTAAGCCAAAGGTGATAAACCTACTAAAACGGAATTGATAAGCCAACCCCAAAGGCTGGCTCATTTTGCTCCCTTACCCTAAATTGCTGAAACACAGAAGCGCCAACCCGATTAGTCACAAACAGCTCTAAACTAGGGCGTGCCAGTGCGTCGCCAAACTTAAACCCTAAGAACTTAGAGGGCGTCCATCGCACCGCAAAGTTCCACGGAATTCGATTCGCCAGTCGATTGCCAATAAAGGCATTCCCGTCACCGGCAAAGTTAGCACCAACCTCACCTAAAACACTCACATCTTTAAAGATTTGTACCGACCCACCTGCGTTGACCCCAGCAATAGAGACCCCTCCCCTTTGTACAAAGCCAATAGTTGGCGTTACCCACACCGCAGTTCCCTTCCCAATCTGATACTGAAGTGGCACTGAAAAAGTTGCGACAATTAGCCCTCTATTATTGTTTAAAGCGTCATCAAAAAAGTAAATGGGAATCGACTTATCTTTGCCCTGAAGTGCAAAGCGATTCGCCTGATTATTGGTGAAGTTAAAAATCGGTTCATTAGCCTGACCAAAGGTTACAACCCCACTCGCTGTAAATGGCGCACCCTTTGCCTGATCAAGGAATCGAACCTTGGCACCGATGCCCGACTCAGACTCATCGACTTTGCCAAAGACATAGTCAAAATAGATCCCCAGCTCTAAGTCTTTCAGTACCCCATAGCGGATCGCCGACATTACGCCACCGCTGCCAATTTGTGTCTGAAATAGAAGCTTCCCTGCTGGTAACGTACCACCGTCAAAAAATCCTAGACCATCGGTCGTTAATGGACTATCTTTCTGGTTGAACTGTCCTTTAAAGGTATTGGGATAATTTCGATTTGCAGGAAAGATTCCTGGCATAAATACTAAATTTGCCCCAAATCCAATATTTTCACGATCCGCAGTTAAGGCGAGCGCCCCTAGTGATCCAAACGTATTGGTCGCGTATAAATCAATCCCTAATCGAGGGTTGACCAGATAGCGAATTCCCGCGTTAATCGCCAACGTTTTAGAAGGAAGGCCGCTATTTCGACTAATGCTGTTATTGCCAACAAAGGGGAAAAAAGCTTCACCCCACAGTATTAATCTTGGGTTAAGCCTGAAAGAGACTGCACCGGTTAACCCAAACGTTGTGCCAAAGGAACCAGGATTTGCCGTAGGCGGACGGCTCAAAAATAGAGCGCTATCGGCGGGGAAAAAGGCAATGGTGGGAGAGATGGTTAAACTTAGCCGATCATTAACTTGAGCTGTATAGGGAAAGGCAAGCCCTGGAACAATGCTATTTCCTTTTTTGACAATTCTTCCGGTTGCAGGGCTAGTAAAGAAAAATTCGGGTTCCGTCGTGCCTGTGAGGGACACCACACCGCTTAAAGCCTGCGTCTTTGATTTGTTTTCCCAAATTTTTTGTTTGAACTCTACGCCAACATCCCAAGTAGGTGTAGCGTCATTCACAAAAATATTGAACGCTCCCTGGCGTTCAATGGTGACTGGATCAGTGTTTTGATAGGCGATGGCTAGTTCAGAGCTATTTGTAATACCCCAGCGAATACTTCCCCCTGACCAAGTTGGTGTGCCACCACTTTTGGTCGCAGAATTTGAAAGAATATTATTGGTGAAAAAATAACGCTGATTAAACTGAGCGATGACTTCACCGCGTTTTAACTGCTGTGCGGTTGGCAACTGATTTGGAATTCTGGCAATGGGGCTATCTTCTGCTTTGAACTTTGTGTTGTCCAAGATAGAATCATCCGTCTTTCCCTTGGCCTGTGCTGTCCCAGAGGGCTGTGTTGTCGAGGCTGTTTGAACTAAATTAGCACCGGTAAAATCAGCACCTTTAAGGTTAGCGGTTTCTAAGTTTGATCCTGTTAGATCTGCTCCGCTTAGGTTTGCTGCGGTTAAATTTGTATACTTAAGATTAGTATTAAGCAGCTTCGCTTTCTCTAAGTTAGCCTGACTCAGATCGGCATCTGATAAATTGGTTTTGCTTAGATCTGCGCCACTTAAGTTTGCCCCTGGGAGCCTTGCATAGCTCAAATTTGCATCAGCCAGATTACTTCCCGATAGGTTTGCCCCTGCTAAGGCCGCACCCTTGATGTTGGCTCCGCTAAAGTTTACGCCCGTAAGATTAGCGTTAGATAATTTGGTTAAATAAAGACTTGCCCCACTGAGGTTGGCATTACTGAGGTTGGCACCACTTAAGTCTGCGTTGCCAAGGTTTGCGCCGCTTAAGTCAGTATTGCTGAGGTCCATCCCCTTGAGATCTGCATTGCTGAGATCGCATCCTTTACAAATACGGGTTGTTCGAAGCTGATCGGTAGGCGAAAGGGTCTGGGCGTAGGCGGGATTGACCCAGCCTATTAATGCAAAAAGGCTGAGGGCTGCAATTCCCGTTGATTTCATCATGTCCGTTTCACTCCCCGTCCATAGTCATGACTTTTACTGTGAGGAAATATCCGTAGCGCACCACTTTTGCCATTGGATGTTCCGCTTTTCCTCTGAGGTAGATAATAGCAGACGCACTAGACCCTGAATATATGGCTTGAATACACGGCCTGAAGGCATGAGATGAGCACTGGCTCTTAGCTTACCTAGAGTAATCTAGAGACTTAATCGCCTGTAGGGCTTTTTGGATATCCTGTAGAGGCTTCTTTTACGCTTTGGGTGGAACATCAACCTCTATGAGAACTTTCCTAATTGTCTGGATTGGACAATTTGTTTCAATACTCGGTTCTAACCTAAGCATTTTTGCCTTAACAATCTGGGTCTATCAACAAATTGGCTCCATTACCCAGGTGGCGTTTCTCATTATTCTGATGTGCTTCTCGACGATCGCCGCTGCGCCATTGGCTGGCTCTCTCGTCGATCGATGGAATCGTCGTTGGGCAATGGTTCTTAGCGATTCTGTTGCCGCAGGCTGCTGTTTTATTGCGCTGATTCTCTCTTGGTCTGGGCATCTACAGCTTTGGCATATTTATGTGGGCGGCCCTATGTTGGCGGTTGCCAGAGCTTTTCAAGTCCCAGCCTATGCCGCTGCGATCACCCAACTTGTTCCCAAACATCATCAAGGCCGTGCGAATGGCATGGCAGTCTTGCCCGAGGGGGTTGCTGGTGTTGTAACCCCTTTACTGGCGACCTTACTCATTAGCTTTATTAAGCTCGAAGGTATTTTACTGATTGACTGTATTACCTTTATTCCAGCGCTCGCTATTCTTCTAAGCGTCCGTTTTCCTCAACTTCCCCAGCATTTAATCACTAAAAAGGCAACTACTCAAACCATTCAAAAACTTTTACAAGAATCCATCTCTTCTTGGCGCTATATCAAAGCCCGTACTAGCTTATTTAGATTGTGGATATTTATTATTCTGACCTATTTTACGATTGGCATGTTTGATATTTCATTTTGGCTTTTGGTTCTTAAATTTGGGTCTGCCACAAAGTTTGGTATTGTGGTGTCTTCGGCGGGATTTGGAATGCTGGCTGGTAGTGTTGCTATGAGTATTAGTGGTGGACCTAAGCGACGTGTTACAGGAATATTAAATCTTACAATTCTTCAAGGGTTTGTTATTATTTGCCTGGGATTGAGTGTTAGATTTTCACTTGTTATTGCTAGTATAGGTGCATTTATTTATCAATTCTCTGACCCGATTATTATGGGTTCAAATAAAACCATTTGGCAAAATATAGTTCCACTAGAACGACAAGGCAGAGTGTTCTCGTTACAGCTGATGTTTCAAGAAGGCGCACTCATTCCGGCTTTTTTGATCGCGGGGGTTTTAGTCGATTACTTTTTTGAACCGATCTTGGTTAATAATATATTTATTAAGAATAGTCTCGGTCAAATTATTGGTAATGAATCAGGTACGGGCATCTGTATTTTCTTGATAATGCTGGGGATTGGAAAAATCATTCTTTCGCTTATCGCTTATCGTAACCCCTTACTATTAAGCATTGAGTCAAGTAAGTCGGGAGATATATTGAGCAACCCCTCGGTCTCAGATTCTTATTCTTGACTTGTCTTAGGCTTATTTATTTGTAACGCACGCTTAAAATAATGATTGGGTAATGAAAATAGCAATTATTTCTTCTGGATTTATGCCTGTTGTGGATGGGGTAACGATTAGCGGGTTAGAAAGACTGCGAAAATTGAGTGAATGGGGTCATCAGGTATTACTATTTTGTCCCGACTATCGTTCTCTCGCGACACTATATCCTGACTGGGAGCTATATACGGGTGATGTTTTCCCCGGCGTGAAGGTTATGAGCCTTGCAAGTAATGGATTAATGGGTTTAGGGTTCGATTGCAATATGGATTTCTCTTCTCATCCTCATTTTTTAAAGGAGCTAAAAGCTTTTCAGCCTGATATTATTCATGTAGATGAGCCAGAAAGAATATATCTAGGCTTTTTAAGAGTTCCTGGCGTAGCCTATGCAAAAACTGCAAATATTCCTTGTGTGAGCTTTTATCATACAAATTTTATTGACTATATTGACGATTTTTTGCCATTAATACGGCTTGTTAATTTAATTATTAAGACCGTTCTTAAAAAGATTTTTAAATACATTTATGATTCCTATGATGTCACATTAGTGTCTAGTGAGGTTGTTTATTTAAAAGTTCTTGAAATGGGCTTTAAAAATGTTGAATTTGGGAGTCTACTCGGGTTTAATTCTGATAAATTTTACCCTGAGCTTCGGAGTGACGATTTCTATGAAAAGACTTATCGAATTCAAAATCTTGCTAGTAAAACTAAAATTGTATTTCTAGGGCGTTTGACACCCGATAAAGGTTGGGAATTTACCCTTGATGCTTTAGTTAAATTGAAACAAGTTATAGATATTGATGAAGTTGCGATTGTGATAGCTGGAGAGGGCCCCATGGGAAATGAGATTCTGTCACGATTAAGCACAATGGGCTACATTGTGCATTTTTTGGGGAGGGTTGCACCCAGCCAGGTGCCAAGTCTTCTTGCAAATTGCGATCTGCATGTCACCACTTCTGAGAAAGAAACGTTTGGGTTAACGGTTCTTGAAGCTTTGGCATCAGGAATTCCCGTTCTTGCACCGCGTAAGGGGGGAGTGATTGAAAATGTTCAAGATGGAGAGAATGGATTTCTCTACAATCCTGGCGATCAGGGAGATTTTTTGAAAAAGCTTCAGCACTTGCTTCAAAATCCCTCTCTCCGAACGCGGATGGGTCAAAAGGGCAGAGACCATGTGATGGGCTACAGTTGGGACTACGCAGTAAAAAACTTGGTGGAAATTTGGGAAACACAAATTGAACTTAAAAGAAAAGGAATTAATCTTATTTGATACAAGATTTTTCTGATAAATAAGAGGCTTACTGGCCTAAGAATTGCTCATAGAGCTTAAAAAGTGACTCAAAATGTTGATCTACACTGCTGATTTGATGACGAGCTGCTTCAATGCAGGCCGCCTGTAGGACGGTGCGATCGCGGCTTAGTAGACGGTGAATGGCAGCTGCACAAGCCCTGACATCTCCTGGCGGATAAATTTCAGCATAGCTGGGATGGGCAAGATCAAAGGCTCCTCCCTGATTGGGCACCACAATGGGAGTGCCTGAACAAACTGCTTCTCCGACTGCAAGGCCATAGGTTTCTGCTGACGAGCCATGCACAAACGCATCCGCACTGGCGATCACTTTTGCCAAATACTGGCGATCATCAATAAAACCAGCCAGCTTGATGTTGGGGGTTTTGCGAACATGCCACTCAAGCAGTGGCCGAAATGGACCATCGCCAAAAATCACCAGTCCTACATCTTGATTCTTATGAAGACGCTTAACGGCTTTAATAAGCGTCCCGAGCCGTTTCTCAGGGTGGTGACGGCTTAAGGCAATTAAGAGAGAAGCCTGTTCTGGTAAACCGCAACCGGCGAGAAGACTTTTACGAACGGCTGAGTCATGGTTAATCGGCGAAAAATACTCCTTATCAATCCCAAAGGGGACTGTTTTGACCCTCGGGACGTTAAAACGCTTCAGTCTACGTTCAAGCCATGCACCACTCACCATCGTGAAGTCAAATTGGTGGCTGAGACGACGCAAATACATCCAGAATGGAAAACAAAGGCGATCAACCTGATCGGCATTCAAGATGGGGCTTAAAAAGGTGTGTGCATAAGCGGCAACGTCATCACCATGAAAAATCTGCACCTTTAGGGCACGACCGGGCCAGCGTGCTGCAATCCTTGCTCCATCCCAAGAGCTTGACCCTTCAACAACATCTGGATGCTCTCGATCAATGATCTCATGTACCGCTTTTTCGTTTCGGAGCAGATAGTACACGGGGTCAAGGGGATCTGGGTTACTTTTGACCCAAATGATTCGACAGCCTTTGCCATAGTCTCGCTCATCACCTCTAGGGCCAGGGGCAATGACCACTACTTCATGACCGAGTCGTCTCGCAACCCGGAGCTTTTCTTGTGTATAGGTGCTGATGCCTCCTCCCCCTTCGGCATAGAATTCCGAAACATCAACAATTTTCATGGGGCTTTGCTATACAAATAATAAGGTGTTGATAGTGCGTTGTCGCGGAGGCAAGCCGCAGGTTTTTGGGGACTCGAACAAATTAGGATTTAAAGTTACTCCTAAAATGTCCCATTATTCCCAGGCCACTGTAGCATGGAAAGTGCATTATCAATACGATATCTAAATGGTCGACTTTTACGTTTTTTAATGCATGCATTGGGTGGCAATGAATCTCTCTGGGGACTTGTTTTTGAATCCAACAGATAAAGATTCTCTCTATAGATTTACGTCATTATTAAAAAAAAATTGAAATGCCAACACAATTAGAAGAGTTGTTTATAGTATTTTTTGTATTTTATGGAATGCTTTTAGGCATTTATTTTGTTGTTGGTGCTGCTCTTGTTTTTTGGAATGAGAGAGTTTTTCATTCTAAAAAAATTCAATTAAAAATAGCTTCAGGTGAAGAAACTAAGCGAGACATTATTCAAAGTGTGAAGTCTTTGGTATTTATTTCCTTGTTTGTAGCAGGGGGGGTTTACTGTCAGCATTCTGGATTTACGATTCGCCCTCAAGGGCTTACGCCTGTGAGTGCAGTGCTTTGGTTTTTGGCGTCAATGCTTATTTTTGACACATGGTTTTACTGGGGACATCGCCTCATTCATACGAAGCTATTTTATCGCTGGGTACATGCTTGGCATCATCGATCTACGACACCTACGGTTTGGAGCAATAATAGCGATACTTTCATAGATGACGTCATCTTGCAATCTTACTTTCTCTTTGCTCTGTTTGTTTTACCTATGCCGGGTGTTATTCTCATTGCCCACAAAATCTATGATCAAATCACAGGTATGATTGGTCACTCTGGTTATGAGTATTCGGCAGGATATTTATCTAGATTTCCATTTCCTTTTCTGGGTGTAACCTTTCACGATCAGCATCATGAGAGCTTTCGATATAATTATGCAACTCATTTTTCTGTATGGGATCGCATCATGAAAACAATGCATCCTGATTACGATCAGAAAATTAAGGACTTTGAAAAACAGTCGATAAATTCTTGTTCTAAATCTGAATTGGGTTAGATGAGGATATCACAATCCTAAATGAATCGTAAATATTGAGATTCTGCCTATACCTTAGATGCCTGTCTTATAAAGTTTTCAGTCATAGAGATTTTGAAATGATTTAGGACTGTTACAGAGAATTCTTTTGAACTTTATGAATTAAGCTAAACATCAAGCAATAGTACTGCTCTGTTAATTTGGTGAGAGCGTAACGTAATAAAATTAGGATATGTCTAGAAAATTATCTCTAAAGATGTAGGTTAAATCACGATATCCAGCTTAGGCTAGTCATACGGTCAAGTAATTCGAAAGGTCAATTGGCAGATGCAAACTAAAAATGTAAACTAAACAGCTTGGTTAACCTTGTGAGCGTAATACTGAAGAAACTGCGATCGCGCATGGACTTTGGAAGACTCGGCAGTCATAGCCGCAATTGTGGGCGGACGAAATGAAAAACAAGTCGAAGGTATCATTGGTGCTGGAGAGTTTCGTCTTAATCAGCAAGAACGTGACAAAATCAAACAGTTTTTGGACAAAATATTTAGCTTAATTCAGTATTGACTTTATTGCATATTCGTAAAGATAAATTCGGTGCTTTTCAAATATTGTTAACTCAAGAACTAAAGGAGATTTATAAAATGCTTTTGGGAACGCCTAAATATGGAATTGGTAGTTTTATAAATCGTGATGATGTACAAGCCGCGATTGAAACACTTGAAAAAGCAGACTTTCCAATGAAGCAAATTACCGTTGTAATGCAGGATGTAGAGTCTGAGGACGAAGACATTGCTATTTCTAAAGAAGAGTTTATTGAGAGCAAATCAACCTCTGGCTTAGCTAAAGGCGCTATGACCGCTGGAGCAATAGGGGGTATTTCTGGAATTTTAATGGGTCTAGGAGCATTGATGCTTCCTGGAATTGGATCAATTGCCGTTATAGGCGTAAAGTCTGCGCTAGTGGGAATGGCAACCGGAGGATTTTATGGAACTACGGCAGGTACATTAATGGGTGCAGCACTGGGAGACGATATCTCACAGGATCAGGCAAAACAGTATAGTGACCATTTGGCTCAAGGCAATTATTTAATGATTGTTGAAGGATCAAAAGAGGAAATATCTAAAGCTGAATCTGTACTCAACAATCAGAATATCCAAGATTGGGGCATTTATTAAAGGAGGATGGTGATGACTCAATCTAGCTTATTTAACAGCACCTTTCGAGACAGTGCGGGTAATATCGTGCTGGCTCAGAAGCCCAACCTACCCCTATTAGTCTGGATTGGTGCAACCCTACTCAAACTATTATTTACCAGCGGTAATATTTATTTGGGCTTAGATGCCATTGCTTTTGGCTCCTTATTTACTTGGGCATGGCAAGAGCTGTTTGAGGGTGTTAACTACTTCCGCCGAACATTAGGGCTGATTGTTCTGATTGGGGTGATTGCTGCAAAAATTCAGTTCTAACCATCATTGGCGCGTTAAGCGCAAGAAAAAGAGTCGTCCAAGATACGACAGAATGTACTAGAGGGCAACGTAGTTAATCCCTTGAGTCGGTTTAGATGTTTAAAGGTTTTGGAACGCGCTCCAATGCCAAGCAAGCCCTTTTCATTGTTTGAACTGGCGATTTATCATGGAGTACGAACAGCATTGCAAGTGGATGTCCCAGTCGATCGCCCTTGCCACCGAGGCAGGCACCGCAGGGGAAGTCCCTGTTGGAGCGCTGATCGTAGGGCCAGACGGTAACTGTATTGCAGCCGCTGGCAACCAGCGCGAACGTCACCATGACCCCACTGCCCATGCTGAAATTTTGGTATTACAGCAGGCCGCACAGCATTTACAGCGATGGCAGCTCCAGGACTGTACCCTTTATGTGACTTTAGAGCCATGCCCTATGTGTGCAGGTGCAATTGTGCAGGCACGACTGGGCACCCTCATCTACGGGGCTGATGACCCCAAAGCAGGAGCTGTGCGGACGGTCTTAAATATCCCAGATAGTGCGGCATCTTTCCATCGGCTGTCGGTCTTGGGTGGCATTTTAGAAACAGACTGTCGGCAGCAGCTTCAGGGTTGGTTTGCCCAGCATCGTCGAGAAAAGGGATGAGATTAATGCGGACTCTTGGTGCGGAGCGATCGCTCCTTTTAGGTGATTCCTGGAAAACAATCTACCGCTGACTTCGACTCCCTTCGACAGGCTCAGGACAGGCCGCTCAGCCAGCTAGACATTAGAGATTGCGGTTTGAGCGAAGTCGAAACCCAATCCCAGCCTGTAACTTTTTGATGTCTACCCTTTTACGTCCCAGTCCGCATCGATAAACTCACGCGCTTAAGTGCCACATTCACCTCCAGCACCGTAACCTTCACGACCTGCCCCACCTTCACAATTTGCTTGGGGTCAGAGACAAATTTGTCTGCCAATTGAGAGATATGCACCAAGCCATCTTGATGCACACCTATATCTACAAACGCGCCAAAGTTGGCAACGTTCGTAACAACGCCCTCTAAACTCATCCCCACCTGAAGATCTTTTATGTCGGTAATTTCGTCTTGAAAGGTCGCATACTTAAATTCTTCTCTGGGGTCGCGGCCTGGTTTTTCGAGTTCTGCAAGGATGTCTCTAAGGGTCGGTTCCCCCACGGTTACGGTGGTGTAAGGCTGAAGCGGCTTCCCTTTAATTTGGGCAGGAATTTGAGCAATCTGCGCCAGGGGAACGCTCAGATCCTTTGCCATTTTTTCGACAATGGCGTAACTTTCTGGGTGGACAGCGGTATTGTCGAGCGGGTTTTTGCCATCGCGGATGCGTAAAAACCCCGCCGCTTGCTCAAAGGCTTTTGGCCCTAACTTTGCCACCTTCAGCAGCTCTTTGCGCTGTTTGAATGCGCCGTTCTCATTGCGGTAGGCCACAATATTGTTGGCGATCGCCCCCGTAATGCCAGACACAAAGGTCAGCAGTTCTTTAGAGGCGGTGTTCAGATCTACCCCCACAAAGTTGACGCAGCTTTCGACAGTATCTTCTAGCTTGCGCTTGAGCAGCTTTTGATCAACATCGTGCTGATATTGCCCCACGCCAATAGATTTAGGGTCAATTTTGACGAGTTCTGCCAATGGGTCTTGCAGCCGTCGCGCGATGCTGATGGCTCCACGTACCGTCACGTCTAAATCTGGGAACTCGGCGATCGCCACTTCACTCGCAGAATAAACCGAAGCCCCCGCTTCGCTCACAATCACCTTGATGGGTTTGCGGTCTAAGGTTTTGAGTACATCGCCTACAAATACATCGGTTTCTCGACTGGCGGTGCCGTTGCCAATGGCAATTAGCGCAATGCCGTGCTGCTCAATCATGCGTTTGAGGGTGCGAACCGCAGTCTCGCGCTGAGCCGCAGACTGGTGCGGAAACACGGCCTGATACTCTAAAAACTTGCCCGTGGGGTCAAGGGCAGCAACTTTACAGCCCGTGCGAAAGCCAGGATCTACCCCTAAGGTCGGCTTCATTCCGGCTGGGCTAGAGAGCAGCAGATGCCGCAGGTTTTCTTCAAAGGTTTCAATAGAAGCTAAATCGGCGCGCTGTTTGCACTCGCTGCGAATGTCGTTGAGAAGGGAGGGCTTAATCAGTCGATTAAATGCATCTTTAAGCACATCTAGGTAAAAGCTGCGGACTTCAGCAATGCGAGTGTAAATTTCGCCCTCTGCCATATCCGAGAGCAGGCGATCGCCTTCAAACTCCATTTCCATCTGCAAAATCCCTTCCGCTTCGCCCCGATACAGCGCCAGTAGGTTATGGGAGGCAATCTGAGAAATCTTGGCCTGAAACCCACGGTACATTTCGTATTTTGTAGAGCCTTCAGGATGGTCGCCTTTGATTCGAGAGGTAAATAAACCCGTCCCAAAGATCTGCTTGCGGAGATAGGCGCGAAGTTCTGGCTTATCTGCGATCGCCTCTGCCAAAATGTCTGCGGCACCTTTGAGGGCATCGGCAGGGGTTGCAATCTCTGAGCTGATATATTTGGCTGCTTCGGTTTCTAAGGATTGAGGCTGGGCTTTGGGTTGATTGAGGGTTTGGATAAAGATTGCCAAGGGTTCTAAGCCTTTTTCACGGGCGATCGCAGCTCGGGTGCGGCGCTTAGGCTTGTAGGGCAAATAGAGATCTTCGAGTTCTGTCTTTTGAAAGCAGGTTTCAATCTTTTGCCTGAGCGCATCTGTGAGTTTTCCCTGCTGCTCAATTTCAGCCAGAATGGTGGTTTTGCGGTCTTCGAGTTCGGTCAGGTATGTATGGCGCTCTGAGAGCCGTCGCAGTTGAGTTTCGTCCATTTCGCCCGTGCGCTCTTTGCGGTAGCGCGCAATGAAGGGCACGGTGGCTCCTTCTGCAAATAGCTCAAGCGCACTCTGCACCTGAGTTATTTTGAGAGACAGCTCCTGCGCTAAAACCTGAGCAACATTCAACATTCCAACTCAACCCATGACGGTATGACGGTAGACACCCTCTAGGATATCGCTAAGTATTCTGTTGGCTTACTTAGTCCCTGGGAAAAAGTGGGTTGGTGGAATTGGCTATCATTTATACTAGAGGTAGCTCAAGCAATGCCATTTTCATAGGGTTAGATGCTGGCAATGATAAGCGGAATCAAGCAA
>JANNDV010000020.1:0-6198 GCA_031387975.1 Acaryochloridaceae cyanobacterium OTE_75_metabat_521
TCGTCTGGCTACCTGAGAGGGACGGTAAAGCTGCAATAGGGTTAGGCAAAGCCTGGACTGTTTTTGAGCTAGACAGGCCGTAAGGGATTCCACCCATCAGCACTGCAAGAAGCGCTACGGCAGGTAAACCAAGAAGAAGCCATCGAGTCGAGAGAAGGCGACGTAGAGCCATAGCGCAAAGGATCCTGCGGGAGGTGACATTCTCAATGGTAGGCACCAAAGCTGAAAGTAGGCTGAGGGATATCTGAGCGGATCCAAAATTTGGAAAAAAATTCCGCAGGACTTTGCAAAATGAAACCTTTGTTGGCAATTCTTAGAATTTTGTACATGTAATTTATCTAAATTAGGTTGATTTTGAACGAAGACGGTCACTAGGATGTAGGGACAAAAAACTCTCATTGGTTAGACAATGCATGAGTCTGAAGCATATTTTCATGCCCTAGAGCTAGATCAAACCGCAACCCTGGATGAGATCAAGCAAGCCTATAAAGATTTGGTCATGGTCTGGCATCCAGATCGCTTTGTCCATAATGTTCGGCTGCATCATAAAGCAGAAGAAAAGCTGAAGCAGTTTAATCAAGCCTATGACGGGCTGAAGCAGTGGTATGTCAATACCAAACAGGCTTCGGGTACGGCTCCTCAGGGTCAAAAACCCCAGGGTCAAAAAGTGCGATCGCCCCAAGCCCATTCGAGGCCATCTCGACCCCCAAATTCGCACGTTTCAAACTACAGCCCACCGCCCCACATCAACACCAGCGGACTGTACATTACCTTTGCCCACGCAGAATATGTTATGGGGCACTACTGTTTTGAGCCGCTTAAAAACAGTAGTGCATCTCACCATGAGTATCAAAGTGGCCCCTTTGTGCTGATGGTCTGTGATGATCCATTGGCTTTAACGCTATCGGTGCCGTGTAATTCTTTAGAGCACTTTGATCGCATTTTGCTCTCAATCCCCTGCAAATCTACCGGACATTTTTGTCACGCCGAGGCACAGGCGCTTCTAACGCTGCTGCACACCCAAGCTTTGTAGGAGCGCAAGGCTTTTCACCTCTCTTCAGAAATACAGCGTTCTTGACTTGGCAGAGTGATTACGATGCACCCGCCGATCTCCCGTTATAAAGGCTCATAGATTTCTCGGTACCTTGCTTTAGCGCCACCTCAACGGCATCTGCCGATAGATCTAGCACCTCTGGCAAAATTCGCAGCTCTTGCGGCGCAAATTTGCCTAAAACGTGGGAAATGGTGTCTTTGGCAGCATCTGCTTCCGACGCTTTACTAATGCCAATCCGCAGCCGAGGAAAATCTTGGGTGCCCAGATGGGCGATGAGGGATTTCATTCCGTTGTGCCCCCCCGCCGAACCGCTCAGGCGAATCCGCAGTTTCCCGACGGGTAAATCCATATCGTCGTAAAGCACCAACACCTGTTGGGGCATCAGCTTGTACCAGTCCAGCACCGCCCGTACCGACTGCCCTGATTTATTCATAAAGGTATTGGGCTTCAGCAGCCGAATTCGCTGCCCTGCCGCCATTCCTTCCCCCAACTCGCCGTGAAAGCGCCGCTGCTCGGTCAACGAAACGTGCCAGCGCTTTGCCAGTCGATCAATCAAATCAAAGCCAATGTTATGGCGCGTGTGGTCATACTTTGTGCCAGGGTTGCCCAGCCCCACAATCAAGCTAATGGGCAGGGCAATGGGTGCAGGCTTGATCTGCGCGGATTCTACCATGGAATTAACAGTCCTTTCTCAGCCTAAATACGGCAAACAATACTTCTACTAGAATCCACCACCTCAGCATGCGCCCCGTCGAACCCATTACTCTAAGTTCATCTGTGAACCCCAACTCTCTTGAGGGATGAAGGTGCGATCGCCCGAAAGCGGCGCAACGGGTTCTGTAAGCAAAAACTTCCCTTCCTCAATCCACTGCTTTAGCTCTAAGGCCACCTGCCGTGAGAGGGGAATGCTAGCTAACGGCGCAACCCGAACGGTCTTATTCTCAATTTTGATTTTGCCAGATTTAAGCTGCGCGTAGCTCACCAGCCCAAAGGTAGGTCTGACCCGCCGAGGAATAGAGAAATCAATAATGGGCGCAACCAGCTCTGCATCGGTTACGGCACAGCGTCGCACCACGTCTTCATCTAACACCGGAAACGGAATGCCTACGCCCAGCATGAGAGATGGCCCGTACTGCTTAAAGTAGCAGCCGCGCACCCATTTGGGGTTCATTTGCTTGGCATCTCCAATCAGGGCGAGGGTTGCCGCCGGACCAATGGGGGTATCGTTGGGTCGCCGCTTTTGGAGCGGAAAATGCTGGGTACCTTCCCAGGTAATATAGCCAATGCCACCACCCATAAAAATGCGGGAGCCAATGCCAATCAGCCTCAGGTTTGGATCGTTGAGTAAGGGGGATAACGCCCCTGTGTTGGAATACACGGCGTTACCCAGGCGCGGCTGAAGGGGGCCAAGGTAAGTATAGAGGGGGCGATCGCCTCCATTCACCCCCACAATAAAGTTTTGGTAAAGGTTGCGCGGGTTAAACAAATAAAACTGATTGATGGTGTCTTTGGTAATGACTGTATCTAGCGTGGCGCGGGGGTAGCAGTCTGTACTCTGCCCCGTGGCGCGAAGCTGCACAGGTTTGCCAGCAATTAAGTCTTCAATGACGTGTCCACCACCCCGCTCACGAACTTCTTCATTGTCGCCTTCAGACATCCCCGACGATTCCGCCGACTGGGACGCACCTAGATATAAATCGACCGCGCCAAACCCAGAGTAAGCTGCCACATTATCGAGCCAACACTGACGGATTTTAATTGGCGGGTCGGTATGGCCTAGGTTCAGGATGGCTCCAGAAGACTCCATCGGTTCAAACGTGCCCGTCACAATCACGTCTACTTCCGTCGCCGCCTGGGGAATCCCTACTTCAGCGACGCGAGCCTTGAGCTGTTCGGCAGTCCAAACGACCGCGATTCCCCGCTGGATCTTTTCATTAATTTCGGCAATGGTGCGCATTTTGCTGGGGTTAACTCCACTCTCCAGTCTAGAGTCCTGACGCCAGATTCTCATCGGGATTCTAATGGCAATCTCAACCCCCAATCTGAGACATGGTGCGCGTATAGGTTTGATTCACGGTGCCTGAATCACGACCCTTATAGTTAATTTCGGGCTTGAGCGTCAGCAGGTTTTGGACGCGATCGCGCATCTCCTCAACGCTCACCCCATTCCGCAGCATGGTTTTGAGGTCAATCTGACCCGTTTCATTCAGCAAACAAGGCCGTAGCCAGCCATCAGCAGACAGGCGCATGCGGTTACAGCGATCGCAAAAACACTCCGACATTTGACTGATAAAGCCCAGCGTTCCCTTTGCCCCAGGGATGCGGAATACATCTGCTGGGCCATTGCCGCGCACCTGACTGGTTTCTAAGCCCCAGCGATCGCGAATCTGCTGACGCAACTCCTCAGACGCAACCCAACCGCGTTCTCCAAACAGGTCGGCATTGCCAATGGGCATAAATTCAATAAAGCGAATGTGCCATTCTTTCTCTAGGCTTAAAGCCGCTAAATTCAGCACTTCATGGTCATTCACCCCAGGAATCACCACCACATTCAGCTTCAGCGGACTAAACCCAACCTGATAGGCCGTTTGAATGCCATCCCAGACTTTTTGCCATCGCGCGGCTGGCGTATGGGTGTGGTAGCCAATAATTTGGTTAAAGGTCTCTGGTACCAAAGAATCGAGACTAATATTAATGCGCCGTAGCCCTGCATCATAAAGATCCTGCGCCATTCCCCCCAGCAAAAATCCGTTGGTGGTCATAGAAAGATCTTGGAGATTGGGGAACGCGGCAATTTCTCGCACAATGTCCACCACATCCGTTCGGATCAGCGGCTCACCCCCCGTCAAGCGAAAGCGCGTAAACCCCACGGGCATCATCACTTCACGCAGCAGCTTCAGCAATTCTGCCGTGGTCAAAACCTCAGGCCGTGCCAAAAACGTCAGGTCTTCGCCCTCTGGCATACAGTACTGACACCGAAAATTACATCGGTCTACTAAACTGACCCGAAGGTAGTCAACCTGATTCATCGCGCTGATGTCTCCAAGGTTTTAGTGCCCATTGGCGTACTGTCAACATGCTAGTTCTTCTGGGCTTGAACTGCGATAGCTGCGCACCCAGAGTCCGCCCAACGCCTCAAGGCAAACCCCTAACCGCTTCAAACCAGTGGCGAATCTCAAATCCGTATGCAATAGTGAGAATTAACTCTCTTCAGAGAATAATGCGGGGACTGACAGCTTCTACTCTTTCGATTGGGTTAACGCCCATCCAGTGAAGCTCATTTTAGGACTGCTCTATGTTTTGTCCATCGTGTCACGGTCAAATTTATCCTTTCGCCAAAGATTTTGTTTGCCCTCACTGTTTCATTCAGCTCAAAGTCCATGCCCTCAAGCGTCTGACCGTCTTTTTGCTGCCGGATAATCGGCTTGCAGGCATCTACAACGCCAATTCAGGCCGTGTCGTTTCGTTTATGGGCTTTATCAAAAACCCACCCATCGAACACAAAGCCCACGATCGCCAAGTTGCGCTCTCTAGCCGCAGACTGCAAGTTTGCCTTAACCAAATTAGCGAAACGCTAACGGCGCTCGGTCAAGAACGCCAAACCTTACTAGACTCAGAAATTATTGTGGAACGCGTCTTAACGCGATCGGTTGGGGTAAAACAACAGTCCAGCCTGTGTCGCTCTCAGATCGCCTTGGCCTATGGCATTCTTGAAAAGCTAGAGCAGGCCTATAATAAACTCCGAATTGACCTAGAGCTTGCCGTTACCCAGCCGCCTCACAATACAGGTTTGTTTAAGACTCAAATTCAGCAGCAGGTCAAACTGGTGCGCCAACTAGAGTCACAAAAAGACTTGGCTCTGCGGAGCATTAATTAACCCTGCTGCGGAGCCATAAGTACAATTGCGCAGTCATGATCAGGCTGAAAAGCCTTGTCTTTCAAGGAAAAAACAAGTGTCTGTAATAAAAGTTACCAATCTTGCCAAAGATAAACAAAACTTATAAAACTACAAATCATATTCGATGTCTTACTTATTGAATTTGATCCCCTTGTGTACTAGAGTCAACAATAAGCATAGACAAAGCCACTAAGTTTTTTAAGCTTTTCCATAGGCTTAAAACAGGGATAAACCCTCTGAGGGGGGTAATACTGTTGTGTCTGAAATGACGAGCAAAGAAAGGTTTCTGCGCGTTTTAGCCCATAGCCTTCCCTTGCCTCTGGACATGCCCATCCAGCTCGAATTTTACAGGAAGAGATAAATGTCCTATTCGCAAACGCAAACTCAATCAAAGTCTGGCTATAAAGCCGGTGTGCAAGATTATCGGCTGACCTACTACACTCCCGATTACACCCCCAAAGACACTGACATCCTGGCTGCCTTCCGCGTCACGGTTCAGCCCGGTGTGCCCTTTGAAGAAGCTGCTGCTGCGGTAGCCGCTGAGTCTTCCACAGGTACTTGGACAACGGTTTGGACAGACTTGCTGACCGACCTTGACCGCTACAAGGGTCGTTGCTATGACATCGAGCCTACCCCTGGTGAAAGCGATCAGTTTATTGCTTTTATTGCTTATCCTTTAGACCTGTTTGAAGAAGGATCTGTCACCAACCTATTGACCTCTTTGGTCGGTAACGTGTTTGGTTTCAAAGCCCTCAAGGCTTTGCGTCTAGAAGATCTTCGGATTCCGGTTGCGTACCTCAAGACCTTCCAAGGCCCTCCCCACGGGATTCAGGTTGAGCGTGACAAGCTCAACAAGTATGGTCGTCCCATGCTGGGCTGCACCATCAAGCCTAAACTTGGCCTGTCGGCGAAGAACTATGGTCGTGCTGTCTATGAGTGCCTACGGGGTGGTCTAGATTTCACTAAAGATGATGAAAACATCAACTCTCAGCCGTTCCAACGTTGGAGAGACCGCTTCTTGTTTGTGGCTGATGCAATCCACAAAGCCCAAGCTCAAACTGGAGAAGTCAAAGGTCACTACCTCAACGTGACGGCTGGTACCTGTGAAGAAATGATGAAACGGGCTGAGTTCGCTAAAGAACTCGACATGCCTATCGTGATGCATGACTTCTTTACCGCTGGTTTCACCGCCAACACCACCCTTGCTCACTGGTGCCGTGACAACGGAATGTTGCTTCACATTCAC
>JANNDV010000024.1:0-18188 GCA_031387975.1 Acaryochloridaceae cyanobacterium OTE_75_metabat_521
AAAATGTAGCCTGCATGAGGTCTTCGGGCTTTAGGTTTTCATGAATGACCTGCCCATCCCGAAACCAGATCACGCGGCGGGTACTGCGAGCTACTTCTGCTTCGTGCGTCACCATGACGACGGTCATTCCCTCTGTATTAAGGTTCCCAAAAATCTCTAAAATTTCTTGGGTGGTTTTAGAATCGAGCGCCCCAGTCGGCTCATCGGCTAACAGCAGTACAGGGCGATTCACGATCGCCCTCGCAATGGCAACCCGCTGCTGTTGCCCGCCAGACAACTGGTTGGGACGGTTGTTGAGGCGATCGCCCAACCCCACCTGCTGTAGCGCGGCGATCGCCCGTGCTTTGCGCTCTGCGGCAGGTACATTGGCATAAATCATCGGCAGCATTACGTTCTCTAGGGCGCTCACCTGAGACAGCAGATGAAACTGCTGAAATACAAACCCAATTTTGCGGTTGCGAACATGGGCAAGCTGCGAGTCATCCATTTCTGCCACCGCTTCACCGTCTAGGTAGTAATGCCCCGTGGTTGGGCGATCTAGACAGCCAATCATATTCATCATGGTGGATTTGCCAGAGCCAGACGCGCCCATAATGGCGCAGTATTCCCCCGCATTGACGGTGAGATTAACGTCTCTGAGCGCGTTAACGATCGTTTCACCCAGCCCATAGACTTTATTAACCCCTTCCAGGCGAATAATGACCGCTGCTTTGTGACCTGCCGCACTATGAGAGCTATCCGATGGCATAGATTCACAATCCTAGTTACTGCGTAAGGCCACAATAGGGTCTAAACGAGCCGCACGCTGGGCAGGCACCACGCCAAAAAAGACGCCAATGCCGCCAGACACCGATACGGCTAAGGCGATCGCAGGCATCGACACGCTGCTCTTGAGGGGCGTTAAAACCCCCACCATGACTACGGTTCCCGCCCCAATCATAATGCCGATAATGCCGCCTGCTGCCGACAAAATGATGGACTCAATCAGGAACTGAATTAAGATATCTGACTGGGTTGCCCCGATTGCTTTGCGCAAGCCAATTTCTTGGGTGCGTTCTGTCACCGACACCAGCATGATGTTCATGATGCCAATGCCGCCGACCAGGAGCGAGATTCCGGCGATCGCCACCAGCATAATGGTCAGCGCCCCCGTCACGGCTCCAATAATGCTCAGGGCTTCATCTTGAGAGCGGACGGTAAAATCATCTTCGGTCACAATTTTGTGGCGCAGCCGCAGCAGGTTTGTAATTTGGGTTTTGGCTGCCGCCATCTGGGACTGATTTTTAGCCGAGATTGAAATAAATGTTACTTCCACGCCATAGGGTGAGGTGCGCCCTGTGAGCCGACTGGAAAGCGTCGAAAGGGGCACCAGCAAAACATCGTCTTGATTATTGCCTAAAAATGAACCCTTAGACGCCAACAGACCAATAATCTTAAACGACAGCCCCCTGACGCGAACCCGTTCCCCCAAGGGATTCTTTGCCCCAAATAACGTCTCGGAGAGTTTAGAGCCAATCACCGCCACAGGGGTGCCCCGCTGAACCTCCTGCTGCGTTATAAATCGACCTCGCGCCACATTGTAATCTCTCACAATGGCAAAGCGCTCGGTGGTGCCAATCACCAGGGTAGATTTGCGTTTGCTGCCGTAAACAACAGGCACCTGGTTCTGGAGCTGGGGTGCGACATCGTTAATAGAGGGAACCTGCTCGGCGATTGCCTTTGCATCACCTAAGACCAGCGTTTTAGGAATATTCAGGGTTCGGTTGCGAGCCTTATCGTTGCCAGGTACTACAAACAGCACGTTAGGGCCAAGAGACTTAAACTGATCTGCCGCGAAGCGCTGGGCACCCTCGCCGATGCCAATCATTGCCACCACTGACGCATTGCCAATAATCATGCCCAGCATGGTCAGCGCACTCCGCAAACGGTTGCTGGTGAGGGTCGCCGTCGCCATTTTGACGCTTTCCACTAAATCCATTGAGAATCAACCTCGCCACGGCGAAAACAAGAATTAAAAGAATGAATCAGCAAGTGAATGAATCAACAAGTTATGTCAGGATAAATTTTGGAGCATTTCAACAGCAGATGAGTTTTATGTCTACCCCTTTGTCCGTTCGTGTCCAGGTTCCTGCCACCACTGCCAATATTGGCCCTGGGTTTGACTGCTTGGGGGCTGCGTTAACGCTCTATAACCACTTTCAATTTACCGCACTCTCAGATTCCGGTGTAGACGGCAGCCCCACCCTGTCGATTACGGTTGATGGTCTTGAGGCAAAACGCGTTCAGACAGACTCTCGCAATCTTGCTTACAAAGCGTTCTGCGCTTTTTATGAGAAGGTTCAGCGCCCTATCCCCAGTGTGCATCTCAACATTAGTTTGGGGGTTCCCTTGGCACGCGGGTTAGGCAGTTCGGCGACGGCAATTGTAGGGGGGCTAATGGGAGCCAATGCCCTCGCCGGAAATATATTGAGTGAAGTGCAGCTTTTGGATTTGGCGATCGCCATCGAAGGCCATCCTGACAACGTTGCACCGGCCTTACTGGGCGGTTGTCAGCTTGCCGCCCGTAACCCTTCCACCCAAGCCTGGACACTGTGCCCCATTCAGTGGTCGCCAGAGATAGTGCCTATTGTCGCCATGCCAGACTTTGAGCTGTCTACCGAGGCCGCCCGTGCGGTCTTGCCTCAGCAATGTTCTTACGCCGACGCGATCTTTAATATGGCTCATTTGGGCTTACTAATAAAAGGTTTAGAGACAGGGCAAAAACAATGGATTCGGGATGCCCTGCATGATCGTCTCCATCAGCCGTTTCGGACTGCTCTAATTTCGGGGTTTGCCGAAGTTCAGACAGCAGCCCTTAAGGCAGGAGCCGAGGGACTTGTGATTAGTGGGGCAGGACCAACTCTTTTGGCCTTAAGTGCTGCTGATGTTGCTCCCATCGTTGCGGCGCAGATGCGTTCAGCATGGCAGCATTTAGACGTAACAGCTCAAGTTAGCCCACTCCAGCTTGATATGAACGGCGCTGTAGTAGAGCCGTTCTAGGCTAAATCTGCATCGCTCTGATGCGGGGTGAATGACTTTGACCATTCCAGTGTTTTAGGTTTCTGATACACCAAAGAGAATGCCACAATCATCTGCGAGAACCGAATACGAGAAACGACAGCTTGCGTTTTATCAATACCTCAAAGAGCTTCAAAAACAAGAGGCTATTGAGGGCATGGGTAGCGTTTTGCTAAGTTTTTTAAAAGAGTGGTTCCAGTTTGATTTGATCTGGATTGCCCAATATGATGCTCAATATCAGATTCTCAACGGCATTAACGGTATTTTGCCGACCGAACGAGATGCCGCTGTACTGCGCCGTAAACAGTCTGTGCTGCCAGGGGACTTGTTTGATCAGGTTTTATTGACGGGCAACCTTCAAGAAATTCCGACTTTAAAGCAAGAGCAGCGCGTGGGCGATTGGCAAACCATCGCCCAGCGTCAAAATATTCAGGGTACCATCCTCTTGCCCATTCGTTATCGGCATCGGTCCTTTGGCTTGATATTGGTCGGCACTACTCTATGGGGTGGGCTGCCGCGACCAGAAGCAATGACTGAGCTTAAAATGTTGGCAGCAACAATGGGCGCAGAATTCCATCAGCTACAATTGGGCAGCACCGCTTCGCTACCTGCCTGCCCCACGCAGCACCTCTCTGTAGAAATCTTGGCTCAAATTTTGGCAGCGGATGCCTTTGAAGAAAGGCTCCAGCTCGTTTTAGAACAAGTCCACCGCGCAATTGGGCCTGCACGAACCTGCCTGTACAGGTTTAATGCTGAGACACAGTCCTGCCGTCTCCACGATCTTTACACCAGTACAAGTCCACAGCCGCGTCGATTAGCCGCTAAAGTCCCGCCGCCGAAGCTTGAAATTCCACTTCAGGCGATCGCCTCGTTTTACCAAAGCAGTTTGCAAAATCAAACCGTGGCGATCGCCGATGTGCAGGGTTTGGTCAACAGCACCAATGCACCGACGCGTCTAATGACCATGACAAAATCGCGAGCGTGGCTGAGTGCGCCCATTTTAGATCGAGGTCGTCTGATTGCAGTGTTGGCCGTTGAAGAAAATAATCCTCGTCTTTGGTCTGATGCTGATCGGCAGTCCCTTCAGCTCATGGCGCAGCTTATGGTGCAGGGGACAAAGGATAATTTGGGGGACACATCGGTGTCCAAAAAGGGTGAGTCGTTTGGTCTTAACGGAATGCTGAGCGTTCTTAAAGATACCTACGGTGATGCTGAGCCGTGGAATCAGACCTTGCTCCAGTGTTTAGAGCAAATTAGCGTTCAGTTCTCGGTTCGCTGGGCGGCGGTCATGACCCATCATCCCGAAAGCCAAGAGTTTAGGTGCCGCGCTCAGTTTTTTAATAAAAAAAAGTATCAGCCATTAACAGACCGTCTGCCAGAACTCAGTGATGTAGATGCCAAAATGTTGGCGCGCATGTCTGGCTCGATTGCGGTGCAGTCATTAGCAGAAGACCTGAGGCTTATGACTTGGCGGCAGCCCCTCATCGATCGAGGGGTTCAGTCTTTACTGTTGCTCAAGCTTGACCCTAGCGCTAGAAGCACAAACCTCGGGTCGTTCTTAATGTTAGCCACTGATTTGTCCCGGACTTGGACGCCGCAAGATATAGAGTCTATTGCGCTAGTCACAGAACAGCTAGGACAAGCCTTTAGCCAGCGAGATCAGTGGCAGCAAGACGCGCTTCAGGTGCAGTTTTTGACAGCGCTGAATCAAGGGCTTCAGTCTGTGCAGCTTACGCCTGCGGGAGATGCACTGTTTGTGGCGACGGCTCAGGCACTCCATACGCTTTTAGAGGTGGAATGTGTCATGATTTTACGCTGGTCGCCCGATCGGCCGGAAGGGTCAGTTGCCGCGTTAATCAATCACTCTAAGTTTCAGGTCGATCAGCAAGCGCCGATTCTGTGGGAAACGGACGGGTTTTTGCAACGGATTATTGCTCAGGTAACAGGTGTTCAGACCACAGATGCTAAAAAGACCGATGTAAGTTCGCAGTCTGCGGCTGTTTTCCCTCACCTTTGGACAGAGCAAGGCTCCATTGAAGCATTCTCTATTGAGAATAGCGGCTGGCTGAGCGGGATGGGTCGTGTTGATCTGTTGGCAGTGCCGCTCAAGATCTACCCAGAGGATCCTTGCTTAGGAATGGTGCTGATCTTAGATAGCCGCCGTCAGTATTGGACGGCTCTCAAGCGAGAGGGGATTCAGCTTTTGACACGAGAGTTGACGGCAACGCATCGCGCTCATTATTTATTAGATCGTCTTAATCAAAAACAGGTCTCACTGGAATGTCTGAACTGGTACAAGCAGCGGCACCTTGAGTATGTTTCTAGCCTTTGGACACAGCAGATGTCTAAATTTCAGGCTGTATTTTCTGAGAAGGTTTTGGCTGCCAGTCAGAATGGATCTCGTAACCGTAGCAGCAACTCTGTTGGCACCCTTTACATTGCCCTCAATAGCCTAGAGACCATTTTGAAGGGGGAGGTCTGGGATCTTCAGCTCGTGCCAGAGACGATTTCTGTGGCGACGCTGTTTCGGCGTTCGCTAGAGTGCATTGAAGATGTGGCACGTTCGCGGCAGTTATGGACTCAGGTTCATAATTTAACCCCTAGCGTTTCTTTATGTATTCCCGTTCGCAAGGTAGAGCTGATGCTGGTAGAGCTTTTGCTGGCGGCCTGCTACCGTTCTAAGTCGGGCGATCGCATTGATATTTGGTGTCGCGCTCTGCCAGAGAAGTGGGTTGAAATTTCTATTACCGATAATGGTCGCCTAAATCCGCTGCTGATTCAGGCCATTCAGCATCCCTCTGCTCAAATTCCGCTGGCTGCCTCTATTTTAGAAACGCTGCCGGGACGGCATTTTAAGGTTTGCCAATCTTTAGTAGAGCGTTTGGGCGGTCAACTTGAGTTGGCGCAGCTAGAAGATGGACGCGCCATGAGCCGACTACTGTTACCCATTGCGCCAACTCCTCAAAGATAAAAACGCTTGGGTTAGAACATCAGTAGATGAATGCAGACAAAGCTACTAGACTGTTTTGGGTTTCGGCTCCCTTCGACAAGCTCAGGACAAGTCGCGCAACCCTCGCCAATACAGGATTTGAGGGTTGAGCGAAGCCGAAACCCGCTTTTAGTCATAAATATCAACTCTAGACCTATCCAAACATCGGTTTTACCCGTTCGTTTGAGAATGAGTCGGAGACTGGTAGTACACCTTAGAACCCTGATCGGGCACAAAGTGGCAGGCCCAGTAAGACTTTACGAAGCTTTTCCAGATTGGCTCGGTTGACTTTCGATAGTAGTCACCCAAGATGGGCTTGATGGCTGCTGTTGCCGTCTTGAGATGGTAGTGCGGCATATTTAAGAAAATATGATGCGCGACGTGGGTGCCAATATCGTGATGGATGGGGTTAATGAAGCCATAGTCTCGATCAATGGTCGAGAGTGCCCCTTTCAAGAAGTACCAGTCATTACCGCGATACCAGGGGATGTCTGACTCGGTGTGGTGCAGAAACGTGACCAAGTCTAGCCACATCACAAAGATGAGGTAAGGCACTAAGTAAAATTTCAGCAGAAATACAAAACCAAACTGAAACCCTAGGTACGCCAAAAATCCAATCATTGAAAAGTAAAGGAAGGAGCTGGTCAGCACATCCCACTTTTCAGACGGTTTGAACAAGTCGCTACCAGGATGAAAGTGAGAGCCTTTACGATCAGGCGATCGCCGGAACAAATAAATAGGATAGGCCACCAGGGGCAAATAAAAGCGCCCTAGTTTTTCGGCCCAAGACATTTCGTTGTACTTGGCCTCTGGGACGGGGTACCAGCTTTCGTCGGTGTCGATGTTGCCCGTATTGGCATGATGGGTGCGATGACTGATTCGCCAACCGTGGAAGGGCACAAGGATGGGCGTATGGGACAAATGACCCACTAGGTTATTGAGCCACTTGTACTTAGAAAAAGAGCGATGCCCGCAGTCATGCCCTACCACAAATAAAGACCAAAACAGGGTGCCCTGCATCAGCCAGAAGATCGGGTAGAACAGCCAAGAATCTAAATAGGCGGCGATCGCATAAAGTCCGGCGATGAGGCCAAGGTCTAAAAAGAAATAGGCTAAAGACCGAAAAGTAGAAGGCTCAAAGCAGTGAGCGGGAATAGCATTTCTGAGGTCTTGAAGGGTAAAAGGGAGTTCCCCTTTACGAGAGGCAGAGTCCGTAGGGACGGATGAGGTTATTACAGTATTTGAATGCACGCAGGTTCCGCTTTGACGCAACAGTATGTCCTGCACCCCGTCTGGTACGGGTCACGCCTCAGTCATGTCACGAAGCGTCAAATGCAGGATGACAAACGCTTGCCATTGTAACCTTTTATGAATTTATTTCACAGGGGATCTATAGAGTATTGATGAGCCAGCCCAGGCTAATGGCTGCTGTCGCCCCAATGAGCGTATTGATGACGTTTACCAACTCATTGGTAAGCCAGTTGAACCGATGCTGGAGGGTGGCACCAATGACGCTCTCTAGGTTGGTGGCAATAAAGGCCGCCACGATGCAAATGCCAATGCCCAGAGGAGAGATTAAGCCGACGAAAAGGGCAACGAGGGCGATCGCCACGGAGCCAATCACCCCAGCCAAAGTCCCTTCCAGACTGACCGCCCCTTCAGTACCACGCGGAACGGGTTTGAGGGTGGTAATTAAAAAGGTGTGCTTGCCGTAGGCTTTCCCAATTTCGCTGGCGGCGGTATCCGAGAGCTTGGTGCTAAAGCTGGCGACATAGCCCAGGGTTAGCAAAAAATGAAGCGTCGGATCTAATACCAACGTCCCCAGGGCGCAGAGTGCCGCCACCAGCGCAGAACCCCAGACATTTTCGGGGCCACGGGCGCCAGAGCGCTTTTCGGCAATGCCAGCGGCTTCTTTTTGAGCCATCCCGACTTTGGTGACGGCAGAGCCAACCAAAAAGTAAAACACCACTACGGCATAGCCCTGCCAGTTGAGGGTTGCCCAGACGATTACCCCCAAAATCCAGGCATGAAACAGTCCGGCGGGGGTTAGCAATTTTTTGATAATAGGCCAAGCGATTAGCCCTAACCCTAGGTTGAGGAGCGTACCCACTAACCAAGGATTCCAGGTCTGAGTACCAAAGAGCGGAAGGCTATAAATATAATCAGTATGCTGAGTCATGCGCTAAAGCCACAAAGAGGAGCGTGTCGTATGGATTCTACAATGCACCCTAGAATAGGTTCGATTCTATTTCACCTCGCGTTTCCTGTTACAGATATTGCTCAGACTAAAGCGTATTATGCTGACCAGCTCGGTTGTGGGGTGGGGCGAGAAAACGATAGATCTGTCATTCTTAATCTCTACGGTCATCAGCTTGTTGCTCACGTTACCCATGAGCCAGTCGCGCCTCAACAGGGGATCTATCCCCGTCATTTTGGCCTGGTTTTTGAAGCAGAGGCAGATTGGGAAGCCCTGCTAGCACGCGCCCAGTCCCATAATCTGAAATTTTATACCTCTCCCAAACTGCGCTTTGAGGGGCAAAAGCTTGAGCATCGCACCTTTTTTCTAGAAGATCCGTTTTCTAATCTGCTGGAGTTTAAGTTTTATCGCCATGCATCCGCTATCTTTGGCGATCGCGAGTTTACCCAAGTGGGCGAAAGCCATTCTTAGAAACTGTACGCAGCCTCTAAGAATGGCGAAATGATCTTGCCTGAAGCGTTTGTGGAACATTTACGCTGAGCGTGATGGCTCTCGCCATCATAAAGAGTGCTAACGCAAGCCACAGCAAATGGGCACTGCGGAAATACTGTGCGGCGATCGCCATGGGCATAAAGCCGACTAATGCTGCAATAATCGCCGAGCGGCGCAGCAGTCGCCCTGCCGTTAAGCCGAGAAAGTAGCCATCTAGGAGATAAGCAATAGAGCCAAAGCCTAGCACGGGCAATAGCCAAGGCGTAAAGTCTGCGATGCGATCTAAAATTTCGCGGTGGTTGGTCAAAAGCTGAAATAACGCCGTGGGTGCCAGCGTAAACGATAGCCCAATCAAAAGCCCCAAGCTCAGGCTAGTCCCCACCGCCACCCGCAGCAGCATCGCCAACTGATTGAGTTTCCCTTGGACGCTGAGCATTCCGGCTAAGCTTTCTGTTGCAAAGGCCAGTCCGTCAATAAAATACGCCGCCAAGGTCACGACCTGTAGTAAAACCGCATTGGTCGCCAGAATCTCAGATCCCAGATTTGAGCTGAGATTGGTAAACACCGCAAAGGTTGTAATCAGCGCAAAGGTGCGAAGAACCAGTTCCCCATTGAGCATCACCGCAGCTTTAAGCGCAGTCGAGTTCAGCAATTGATGGGTTAACCGCTGCACCTGGGCAAGGTTAACCTCACGGCTGACCAGCCAAATTCCGGTGATGAGCATGAGCAGTTGACTCAGCGCCGTGGCTGCCCCCGCCCCCGCACTTTCTCTGCCCCACCGCACAATAAACAGATAGTCAAACCCTACGTTGCTTAAGTTACTCACCGCAGACAGCAGCAGTACACGGCTACTCTGCGATCGCCCCAAGAACCATCCCAACAGCACAAAATTGAGCAGCGTCGCAGGCGCACCCCAAATTAATGCATCATAAAAAGCTTGTCCGGCTGCCTTAATTTCTGGTGTAGCGCTCAGCAGCGCAAAGCCAGCAATCTTTAACGGATATTGAAACAAAATAATAATAATTCCTAGGGCAAGCGCAATTACGCTATTATGCAGACCCACCAATAAAGCTGCATCCGCATCTTGACGACCCATCGCCTGAGCCGTCATGCCCGTGGTGCCCATGCGCAAAAAACCAAAAGTCCAGTACAGATAGTTGAACAAAACGGTGGCGAGTGCCACGCCAGCGAGATGGCGAATTTCGCTAAGGTGCCCCAAAAAAGCCATATCCATGAGTCCGGCTAAGGGCACCAGCAGATTTGCAAGAATGTTAGTGGCTGAAAGCTGGAAAAATCGACGCAACATATCTATCGGGCGTATAGAACTCAACCCAATTCCATACAGGTTTTGTTGAGACAGTTTCCCACTCCCCGTTTCCACTGAATCCGACCGATTGAATGGAGTTGTCCTGACCCAACTGGCTACAGATGTACTAGGGTTTCCCGCGCTGTAATGCTTCACCCAGAGCGCTAATAAGGTTTTCACGGGTTTTAGCGTGCTGCCGCTGCTCTTGTGCGAGAGCTTCAGCCAGTTCATCACGGGATTGAGCTATTTTTGCTAACTCAAAGGTAATATTCTGCTGATCGTTAACAGAAGAGCCTGAGGGAATAGAAGTTAAAGCAGGACGCACCATGGCTGAACCCATTTGACAAAGCTGTTGAACTTCTGCGCGCAGATTACAAATGGTGCGATCTGCGGTTTCAGCTTCTGTACGGCGCTGTTGGGCTTCTATTTCGTAGCGTCGTCGCCACTTGAGGGCATCTTCTAGGGCGCGATCGCGTTCTTGCCGCAGAGCCTCCACCGATTCAAACGACATTTGCCCCATATCACTCATAGGAAACGCAACTTCTAGAAACTTCAAACACTAAACAGGAACCGCAGCCTGAACCGGAGTTTCCTGAAACCCCTGAGGATGAATTGCAGGATTATTCAAAGAGCTAAATAGCCGATTGAGTGCATTAAGGTAGGCTTGCGCTGACGCAACAATAATATCGGTATTAGCAGAATGCCCTGAATAAATGCGCTCTTCGTGCTGAATCCGAATCGTCACTTCACCCATGGCATCAATGCCAGCAGTCACAGACTGCACCGAAAACTCAATGAGCTGATTGGGGATTTCCACCAGACGGTTAATGGCGCGATACACCGCATCGACAGGGCCAGTCCCCACCGCCGCATCGGTTAATTCCTGTCCGTCGGGGGTTCGCAAAGAAACCGTTGCCGTGGGGCACTCGTGGTCGCCGCAAGATACCTGTACGCGCTCAAGCTGATAGCCGCTGCCATACTGCGACTGGGTTTCATCCTGAACGATCGCCTCTAGGTCGCGATCGGTGATTTCTTTTTTCTTGTCCGCCAGTTCTTTGAAACGTACAAAGGCTTTATTGAGATCCTGGTCTGATAGCTCAAACCCCAGCTCTTTGAGGCGAGAGCGGAAAGCATTGCGACCGGAGAGTTTCCCTAGTACCAACTGATTGTCACTTAACCCAATGGACTGGGCATCCATAATTTCGTAGGTGAGGCGATTTTTGAGAATGCCGTCTTGGTGAATGCCAGACTCATGGGCAAAAGCATTTGAACCCACGATCGCCTTATTGGGCTGCACCAACATGCTGGTGAGGTTAGAAACCAGCCGCGAGGTCTTATAGATCTGGCGCGTGTCGATATTGGTAAGCGGCACTTCAGAGTCTGCTGCGCGACCCACAAACGGATTGAAATACTGACGGCGAACGTGCATTGCCATCACCAATTCTTCGAGGGCCGCATTGCCTGCGCGTTCACCAATACCGTTGATGGTGCATTCTAACTGACGGGCACCATTTTTGACCGCTTCTAAAAAGTTGGCAACGGCTAACCCTAGGTCATTGTGACCATGTACAGAAATCACAGCCTTGTCAATGTTTGGGACGTTTTCTTTAATGCCGCGAATGAGGTCACCAAACTCACCCGGGGTCATATATCCCACCGTGTCGGGGATATTGACGGTGGTGGCTCCAGCAGCAATGACTCGCTCTAAAACGGCATACAAAAACTCAGGATCTGAGCGGCCTGCATCTTCTGGCGAAAACTCAATGTCTGCCGTGAAGGACTTGGCGTAGGCCACCATTTCTTCGGCGATCGCCATTACTTCAGGCCGCGTTTTTTTGAGCTTGTACTGAAGGTGAATATCGGACGTTGCCAAAAACGTATGAATCCGTCCATGGGCCGCAGGGCATAGCGCATCGGCAGCGGCCTTAATATCTTGACGGGTAGCACGGGCAAGGCCGCAAATAATAGGGCCGTCTTCGGTTCCGACTGTTTCAGCAATTTTCTGCACAGCCTCGAAATCGCCAGGGCTAGAGAACGGAAACCCTGCCTCGATAATATCTACACCCAATCGAGCCAGTTGTCGGGCGATCGTCAGTTTTTCATCCACATTCAGGGTTGCGCCAGGGGATTGCTCACCATCCCGTAGCGTGGTGTCAAAAATGAGGATGCGATCATCGTGCGTCTCTTGAGGAGACTCGACCTGACTCGGCTGGATTGTCATGACAAATGTTTCAAACCTCTTTGCTCAAAGAATGGGTGAGACATAAACTTTCGCAGGGGAGCGATACCTGACCAAGTTTATTCTGGCGAAATAGCATCAACCGTAAGCAGCGTTGAGGTTTAGAAAACCCCACTGCCTAATTCTAGAATATGCCAAGTCCGTTTGCAGAGTCTTTTGCGGTCGCCCAAAGGCTACGCTTCAGTGATGAACCGAAGCTTGACGATCATTCATAGAGACAGGCTCAGAGTGAGCGCTATTGCGTCATAGAATGTATTGCGCCATGGAGGAAGAGACTTAAAAGTCAGATTTTTCAATCTCACTTCGAAGACTATTGAGATCAATGTATTGATCCGAAACGTTTCTCAATTCACGGGCAATCATCCCTTCAGTTGAGACAACGGTAATGTGAGTATTTTTAGAACGGAGTAGTTCGATTGCACGCTCAAAATCTCCATCTCCACTAAATAAAACCACGCGATTGTATTGCTCAACCGTATTAAACATGTCAATCACAATCTCAATATCAAGATTAGCTTTTTGAGAATAACGACCAGAGTTATCGTCGTAATATTCTTTCAAAAACTTTGTCCGGACGGTATAGCCTAGACTAATCAATGCATCTCTGAAGCCGCGCTGGTCTTGATGATCTTTCAGCCCTGTGTACCAAAATGCGTTCACAAGCCGGATATGCTGTTCGCGGGTAAAGTATTCTAAGATTTTTCTAGGATCAAAAAACCACCCATTTTTTTGCTGTGCATAGAACATATTATTTCCATCCACAAAGATGGAAACATAATTAAATATATGATTCATATAAACTATTTTTAGGCGCTCAAATTAATGAATAAAAATAAAAGCCAGTTAAAATATAAATAGACTTTAGAGGATGCCGCCCTCAGTCTAGCAAGTTTAATCAAGATTTAACAAGAAAAGATATTTTGAACAAGTCTTGAGCTACAAAGTCTTTGTTTGGATGACCCAAGGCTTGTTCAGAAAGATCTTTTAATCTACCGTTTCATAAAGCTGTAGGCTATCGGACGGCAAGCCTTGGAGCAGCCGACTGGCCTGACGAACCAGTAGTTCAGTGCCCTGGGCAACCAGTAAATATTTTCCTGCCTCAAGTCGTTGGGCAAAGGGCTTTTTTTCGCTGTCCATCAGAAATTGAGCGCCGCCACCAAAGGTGAAGCCACCCATTGCACTAGCGATCGCGCCAAAGACCCCGCCAATGAGGTGATTAATGAGAGGGGAGCCTTGTTCTAGAATGCTCAGGTGCGTAATTTCGTTAAAGCTAAACCCTGCAACAAACCCAAAGGGAACCACCCAATACAGCATCCGTTGCGCCTGCTGCCATGCAACTTGGTTAGGATCGTAGATTTTGATATCTTTTAGGGTTTTATGCCCTGCGCCCAGCAGATCAATTTGGGCGAGGGCAAGCTCTGAGCTTTTAAGCTTTTCATAAGCTGCATCGGCCTGGGGGCGATCGCTAAAGGTGACAACAATATACTGAGCCATAGGAAATTATCGTTGGAAGAAAGAATCGAGGCAGTGGATTGTGCTGCACATTCAGGTTAACCCTAAGACTGCCCCTGTTTATCCTATAGTCTTTAAATGATAAATAATGGCTTGAAATAGCACTCGAGATGAGAATTATATTGCAAATACTATGACTTTCTGCCTTTGCCCTTTTGCTGAATCTAAGGTCATAATATTAAGCAAAAAGTCTATTAATTGCTGCCAAACCATTTTTGAGCATTGATACGCTGAATGACCCCAAATACTAGTAGATCTAGGGTGATTTTTCGCTCATCTCCTAAAAAAGGTTCTAAGGTGCTAGGTGCAGCTTTCCCTGTTGAGCAAGAAAATGCTCTGGGGGCGTTGAGGTCGGCCTGAGCAAAATAAACCGTGAATTTTCGTTGACCTTTTAACCACTGCCCTGCAACTTGATTGTTTGCAAAGGACAGCTCAATGTCAGAGACATTTTGAGCCACAAAGGCTTTTTCTAAGGCAGGCAAATAGTCTTGCGAAATAAAGTCTGGGAACGGCTTATCTTCTAAAGCTTCTTTTTTAGCCGCTTTTGCCTTAGGAGCCGCTCCAGCTTCTGTCTCTGCACTCGGTTTAGCCGCTTTCGCTTTGGCAGCTTTAGCTGGCTCGGCAACAGCATCTGCTGTTGCTCCCTTCGGCTCGGCTTGAGGCGATTCGGCCTCTGAAGGCTGAGGGTTAGGGGTGATTTCGTCTGCCATGGTAGTGCTTCTGTATGGGTTAACCCCCTGCGATCGCAGGGATAATGCTGACTTCATCGCCATCTTGGAGGGCGGTGCTTTTGCCTTCTAAAAAGCGAATGTCTTCATTATTCACATAGAAGTTGACAAAGCGGCGCAATTCGCCCTGATCGTCACAAAGTCGCGCTTTAATGCCAGGGCAGTTTTGGTCAAGAGATTCTAATAGGGCAGAAATGGTATCTGCTTGACACTCGACGGTGGCTTTATCGTTGGTTAACTTTTGAAGGGGGGTGGGAATAAGGACTTTGATGGACATTGAATCGAATCTCAAGAACGTAAGGATTGGTTGGTTGGTTGTCAGTAAAGGGCAGGTTTTGTTGCTATTTTTTGATTAGCACCAAAGCGATTGGGCTAAACCTGCCCCTACAGTCTGTGGGTTGGGTTTTAGACTAGGACGGGTTCCCAATCGAGGCGCTCTAGGGTTTTGGAACGCTCTAGGGCGCGTTCAAAACTATCGAGGTTTGCTTCGATGGTAAAGGGTTCAGAGATATAGCCCTGAACGGCCTCCATTGTTTTGAGTCCGTTGCCTGTAATGTAGACTACGGTTTTCTCCTCGGGGTTAATTTTACCTGCTTCGACGAGCTTTTTGAGCACGGCGATGGTGGTACCACCTGCGGTTTCGGTAAAGATACCTTCGGTTTCAGCCAAGAGCTTCATGCCAGCAATGATTTCAGCATCGGTGACAGACTCAATCTGCCCGTTGGTTTTACGGGCGATATCTAGAGCATATACCGCGTCAGCGGGGTTGCCGATCGCCAGGGATTTCGCCACGGTATTGGGCTTAACGGGGTTGATGAAGTCGCGGCCTTCTTTGTAGGCTTGGGCAATGGGCGAACAGCCTTCGGCCTGGGCACCACTAAACCGGACGGGCTTGCCTTCCACTAAGCCCACTTCAACAAATTCGTTAAAGCCCTTATAGATTTTGGTGAACAAAGAGCCTGAAGCAAGAGGCGCAACAATGTGATCGGGGAGTTCCCAACCTAGCTGCTCAATCACCTCGTAGCCGAGGGTCTTAGAACCTTCGGAATAGTAAGGGCGCAGGTTGATATTCACAAAGCCCCACCCGTGGGTATTGGCGACTTCAGAACAAAGGCGATTCACCTGATCGTAGTTTCCGTGAACTGCCATCAGCGTAGGCGCATAGACCAATGTACCAATCACCTTTCCGGCTTCGAGATCGGAAGGGATGAAGACGCAGCAGTCGAGTCCGGCATGGGCGGCGATCGCAGCGGTTGAGTTAGCTAAGTTACCTGTGCTGGCGCAAGAGACAGTCGTAAAGCCCAGCTCACGGGCGCGGGTTAGCGCCACAGATACCACCCGATCTTTAAAGCTCAGGGTGGGCATGTTGACCGCATCGTTTTTGATGTAGAGATTTTTTAGCCCCAGCTGACGCGCCAAGCGATGGGACTTGAGCAATGGAGTCATCCCTGTGCCCATGTCAATGGGGTCGTTGGTGTCGACGGGCAAAAACTGACGGTAACGCCAAATGGAGTTAGGGCCAGACTCAATCTCTTTACGAGTAATTCTGCCTTTGAGGGAGCTGAAGTCGTAGTTGACTTCTAGAGGCCCAAAACACATTTCACAAACGTGGATGGCTTCAGCCTTATATTCTGTGCCGCACTCTTTACACTTCAGCCCTTTGAAGTAAGCGGTCTTGTCTTGGGTGAGTATGCTTTGGGTCATTGCGCCTATGTCCTTGCCTCGAAGCTAAGTGATGACGGGTTGCTTATCAGTTCGTTAGATACTAGCACGGTCAAAAATAGTCGTCAAATATACCCGACCAAATAAGTCGGGTATAACTAGATCAACCTTCTGCATGGTCTTTCAAGCTTTTTAATGAACGTCTTGAAGGTTGAGCATTGAAGAACTCGTTTTATCCCTTGGTTAAATTTTGGCAATAGAAACTAGGCCACCGCTGAAATGTTCATTCGGCTGCGAAATTATGAAAGGATGGAGCGATCCTGAAACGAGAAGAAGAATTCACCATGATTATCAGAGCGGCGTTTGAGTCTGACATTGATGGCATCCTTGATTTGCAGGCTCAAAATCTTTACTCCAAGCTGTCCACAGCGGAACGTTCCTATGGGTTTGTCACTACTCCGTTCACGCCAGATCAGGTTCAGATACTTTTAGCTCAAAATGGCGTGTTTGTTGCAGCAGATGAGGGCGCTATCGTTGGCTATGTTTTTGCTGGGTCATGGGATTATTTCTCCCAGTGGCCTATTTTCCCGTTTATGGTTTCGCGCTTCCCCCAGCTTGTGTTTCAGGGTGTTGCGATTAGTGCTGAGAATACATTTCAGTATGGCCCTGTCTGTGTTGATCGGGCGCTGAGGGGCCGCGGACTTTTGCCCCAACTGTTTGAAACGATGCGCTTTAGCTTTTCCGATCGTTTTCCGATTGGGGTTACATTTATCAACCAACAGAATCCGCGATCATTGGCAGCGCATACCCGAAAGCTCGATCTTGAGGTGATTGATACGTTTGAGTTTGGCGGCAATGCCTATTATGGGCTGGCTTTCTCAACCTAAGACAGAGGAATTACCCCTTAACCAATTATCCAAGTCAGATAACTGAGCAAAATCTAGCAGCGCTTCACCCAAAGCCTCAAGCTGCAACAGCTCTAGAGATTGAATTTGAGTCTCAATATTAGAGGAGAGGGTACCCACACGACGCGCAAGTTGGCGCAGGATGAGTGATCGCGCTTCTTGTGTTCTGATGCGTTGCTCAACAAGCTTCTCAGCGCGCTGTTCGCATTCTTGCTGAAGTTCTAGATACCAGGGCGACTCACGGAGTACGGTCATATCCCACCTCATAATCTGTCGTACCAGTTCTGTATCCATAACAAAGCTGGCAAAGAACCCTAGTAGTGATTCTAGCTCAACCAACTGCTCATTCTGCTGCAATTGAACCAATGCTCGTCTGACCATCTGCTGAGTGCCGCCATCTTTGAGAATCGGGACAAAGGGCAACAGCGTATCCAAGGATTGCTCGAAAACTGTCTCAACATCGACATCCCAGAGGTTGATGACGTGGAAATCTTGACGAGATTGCAGACCCAGAAAATTGGATTCAAAGCGATCGCTCACGACGGTCTTTGACGAAGGCGGCAAGATATTGACCAACACTGGATAGACGGGCAATCCATATTTTTCCTGTGCCAGGGCTACATAGGCTCTCATTCGCAGCGGCATTTTGTGGGTATAGCGCAACTGCAACTCAGTGAGAACCAAGAATTCGCCATGAATGGGACTACGAACTTTCATGAGCACGTCATTTTCTCGACTGACCCACTGGAATTCTGACCCCAGAATGTCCAAAACGACAACATCGTTTTGTTGAGTGACCCATTGTGCCCATGCATCAGGAGCCAATCCTAAAAGTCGTTTACCGCCAATATCCGAAACTTTTGCCACGCTCTAACCTGCAAAATTCATAAGGCAGATTTGCGGTCGCTAGTTCTGTGGAATTTAGGCAAATAACGTTCGTTGTGTAGTGGAAGCATCTCAGTAGGTAGTGTAATCTGCCTACAAACGGCTAAAAACACCTAAATTGATGCCAAATAGAGACACGAATCCTACATAAGCTAAGAATTACTCAAATTTCAGCGTCTCGGACTTTGATAACTGCTGAGCAATCTGGCGTAGTTC
>JANNDV010000066.1:0-17185 GCA_031387975.1 Acaryochloridaceae cyanobacterium OTE_75_metabat_521
TTTGCCAGTAAAGAAGACCTTGCCACGGTCAAGGCTTTACAAGAAGAATTTAAGGCAGAACTTGCCACCCTCAAAGGTCGAGTCGATGGCCTAGAAGCCCGTACCAAAACGCTAGAAGCGCAGCAGTTTTCGACCACAACAAAGCTTTCAGGGTTAGCCTGGTTCAACTTGACAGGTGCATTTTCAGGGGGAAGTAGAGGTATTTTGGCTGAGCGGAGCGCACCAAACTTACCTCGACGTGCAGTAGTGACCGTAAAGGATGCCAATGTAACTTTTGGCTATTATGCCTGGTTAACGTTCAATACCTCGTTTACAGGTAAAGATTCTCTTGTCACCCAGCTTGCCGTTGGCAATAGTAACTCTCCTGCAAACGCGTTTGTATCATCAGGGTTCTTTAATAGCTGGGGAACGCCCTTTACCGATCAGTCAGGCACCCCCATAGCAAATACTCTTACGCTACGGGAATTGTTCTACAGCTTTCCTGCTACCAAAAATATACAGATTGCCGTTGGCCCTCGCATCAATACCTATCGTTACTTTGACAATAATCGGTTTACTAATTTCCTGACAGGTGCAGGTAGCTTTAACTCAAGCGGCAGCACCCTATTTAGTGCAGTGGATCGAGGCGCTGGAGCCGTTATTACTTGGAAGCCCACAAAGCAAATTCGCCTAGCCGCAGGTTATCTTGCAGAAAGTACCGAGTTTCTAAATCCGGCTGTCCCCAATTTTAATACTGCTGCTAAAACCACAGGGGGGCTATTTGGCGGGAATAATGCGTTGATGGGTCAGATTGATTTCTCGCCGACTAAAACCGTCAATCTTAGATTTCTGTATGCCCGTACGCTTCTGCAATCTGACAGCAATGGGTTTATTGGTGGCGCTGTAGGAGAACCGCTCCCCTATGGCATTGCCGACGACGGGTTTGGAGGTCGTCTCAATAATGCGATCGCAAATACGTTTGTTGCAAACTTTGACTGGCTGGTAACAAAGGGCTTTGGGCTGTTTGGGCGGTATTCTTACGGCACTACCAAAATTGCCCCAACCACGGCAGGTCGGGCTGGCGGTTCTTTGGATGTTCAGTCTATCCAGGCTGGGGTTGCGTTCCCCGATTTGATCAAAAAGGGTGCGCTTGCCACAATTTCGTTTGTGATTCCCCAAGACTACTTAGCCGGACGGCGATTTTTGCGATCGGGGAATGGTGATGGGGCAACCCAGTATGAGGTTGAGGCTTCGTACTATTATCCCATTTCAGATAATATTGCGGTTGTTCCGGCTTTCTACGCCATTATTAACCCCAATGACTTTGGCTCTAACCCAACGGTCTTTGTGGGCAATATCCGAACTCAATTTAAGTTCTAAGGCTCATGCCCATTGGTTATCGCGCTCAAGATTGCTCATAAAAAATCTTGAGCGCTTTCTGGATACCTCAAATGCTTCTAACCATCCACAATACTGCGAAGTGCTTCCCAAGCTTTTTGCGTATCTAAGTGACTGGCAGCATAGTTAAAGCACAGTAGCTCATCACTCAAAAACTGATCGTGCTTCTCTAGGCGTTTGTTAGAAACGGTCGCAGCTAAAGCGATCGCATCCGCTGCACCTTCATCCACTAACTCGCCCAGATGCATCATGAGTTCTGAAGGTGAAACTTTTTGAACGGCGATCGCCATGTCATCGCGCCCCACCTTCAGACCCCGCGCCACCAACTGCACCAAAATTGTATTCAGCACCACATCGCCCTGCCAACAGAACAAAAGCGTTTGCTTGCCCTGGTCTACAACAGCCGTTTTCTCTAGCCCATAGGCTGCAAAATTAGCGCGGGCTTCTGCAAGCAAAACTTGAGCCGTCGGGTCTAAAAAGGCCGGAACCTCATCACTGCAATAGAGGCGAAACATTTCTTGGCGGATACGATCATGCACCTGCCCGACGCCGCCGCTAAACTTAGGTCGCTTTGCCGTCGTGGATTCTTCTACCTCAACCATCCGCTCAAAATCGTCTACCGTTAGCGCCCGCCATCGCTTGCCGCCAAAGATAAAGAGTGCGTTGACCAAAAGCGGAATATTGGTGGGGAGTGTGCCCAAAGATTTACCCTGATGCAGAATCCGGTATTCTTGAGGCGTGGCAAAGGCGCTGTAGAAACTGTAGTGGCTGACAATGCGATCGCCTTTCTCGCCTAGCAGCAGACTTTTATCTTCACTTTGCTGAATCAGCTCGTGCTGCCCTAAGCATTTCAAGAGCCGCATAAACATCCCCTGATCCACGGAGCGGAACGGCCCAGTCCCGCACAGGATCTGCCAAGACTGATCGGGACGGATGCCACCCTGCTGGGCAATCAGCGAAAGCAACTGCTGAATGAGGGTAGAAAGATGCAGCTTATGAATAATCGGCGGCTCACACCAGCCCTCTAACAGCAGCTTCAGAATGGCCGTCATCTGCACCAGCTCTGGATACAGCGAATCCTGTGGGTCAAGCTCAAACTCAATATCAGGGACGGTGACGTAAAACCGCGCGATCGCCGGATCCCCTGCCCGTCTGCCCGATCGCCCAATGCGCTGGCGCATACTTGCCACCGAAAAAGGTGCGCCCACTTGGGCAATCGAAAGGACAGCGCCGACGTCAATGCCCATTTCGAGGGTAGTGGTGCAGACGAGGTTAGAGGGGCGATCGCTTCTAAGATACGCTTCGGCTTCTTCTCGCAGGTCTTTAGAGAGGCTGCCGTGGTGAGGCCAAAACTCATTGGGGACTTGCGCCTGTTCGCAGTGACGGCGCAGCAGATCGGCGTACTTTTCGACACTGCCGCGACCGTTCATAAAGATCAAATTGCGGGTACCGCGTAGGTGGGTAAACAAATGCTGGCTAATTTCGAGTTCATCGCGGGAGGCATCCGTTGCGCCCGTTTGCAAGGTTTCCCAGTCCGCCAGGGTTTTGCGATAGCCGCGCACCTGTATTTTTAGCTCACCACCGCTGCTAGTGGGCGCAATCAACTGCACGGCGTCTGACTGACCTGGGCGCAAAAACTGCGCGGCTAAAGACATATCTCCCAACGTGGCGCTGAGACCAATGCGAGGAATGGCGCGATCTAGGGCAATGTCTAGCCGATGCATCAAAGACTGGAGCTGCCTGCCCCGCTCACTGCCGATAAAGCAGTGCATTTCGTCAATGGTGATGTAGTGCAGGTTTGCCAACATTGTGGGTAACGCAGAACCCCGCAGCGTGAGGAGCGCTTCTAAAGATTCCGGCGTGATCAGCACAATCCCTTCGGGATTTTTGAGCACCTTTTGTTTTTTGCTGGAGGCAATGTCCCCATGCCAGGGCGTGACGAGAATGTTGAGGCGATCGCCAATTTCTGACAGCCGCCGATGCTGATCGTTAATAAGCGCCTTGAGAGGGCTAATGCCCAGCACCCGAATGCCTGAGGCTGGCTCCTGCAAAAGCCTCGAAAAAATCGGCAGAAATGCGGCTTCGGTTTTACCTCCAGCAGTGGCAGCGGAGATAATCAGGTCGGTATTGCCCGAGAGAATGGGGGCGATCGCCTGTTCTTGAATCGGACGCAGTTTATCCCAACCCTGCGCCCAGATCCAGCGCTGCACTGCTTCGTGGAGTTGCCCAGACGAAGTTTGAGAGGTTTGATCATTCATGGTACGAAAAAATTAGCATGAATGGCGCAGCATAGTTCAATACGGACTTACAGCAGTTTAGCGTAATGTTTTTCAGCGACCATCTTAGCCAACACCTGAAGCCGCCTCACAAAGGTATCGAACCTTTGCTAGGGACGCGTGATATTCATGTCCCTCGCCGCCAAATCGGGTACGATTGTGGCGGGAGTCGTATAGCCTCCCAAACCCACCATGAAGATAGAGTAGCCCTCGTGTCAGCCGATGACCTTTGCCAGTTGGATTACCGTCTCTCGCCTGCTAGCCGTCCCCATTCTGCTGTTTTACTTACGCTTATCCACCGCAGCAAATCTGACGCCCTCTGACAACATCCGTTGGATTTGCGTGGCAGTATTTTTAGTGGCAGCAGGCACTGACTGGCTAGATGGCTACGTTGCCCGTCGCTTTAATCAAATTACCGATCTGGGCAAAATCCTAGATCCCCTCGTCGATAAGCTCCTCGTGTTTGCACCTCTGCTGTGCCTGATCGAACTGCGTGAAATTCCGGCGTGGAGCGTGTTTCTAATTCTATTTCGAGAGCTAACCATCGCTGGCTGGCGAGTTCAGCAAACCAAAATCTCTGGGGCAAACCTATGGGGTAAAGCCAAAACCGTGAGCCAAATTGCGGCGATCACCCTTCTTATCGCCCCACTGCAAAACAGTGGGCATACCTTGGCGTTAGTGGTTTATGGCATTGCCGTCAGCCTTACCTTAATCTCAGGCGGCATTTACCTGTGGCCTCGTTCCGAGAGGGCTTAGGTCGTCGAGTCAGAAGAACCGCCGCCAAATACGCTGGTTTCTAACTCCATGCGCTGCTCCATATTGCGCAGAAAGTAGCCCGTCATCATGGCAGAAGCCAGCAGCCCCGCCAGATTCTCTTTATCGGTTACAACCTGTACATTAAACGCCTCAGAGGGCAGCACCCCCACCAAACCCTGCACATTCTGAGAAATAATTTGCTTAATGTCTGGGCTGACAGACTTTGCCACCCGCGCCAATACCTCAGGCGGCTGATTTTGCAAATACTTAATCAGAAAATTTGTTTGGTCTTCATCGCCATCATTGAGGATGAAATGCGCGTTGTCGGGGTTAAAAGCCATAGCTGCACTCGATGAATCGCTTTATCCATTTTTACATTGCCTCTCCCCAGTATGCCCACCGTTAGAAGATCCCTAAAGACCGAACTAAAAATAGGCAGTTACCCCTAGGCATTAGGGAGAAAGACGCTCAATTTGCCAAACATTAGAAGAAGAAACTGCGTGCCGATAGCATAACCGATCGTGTAGGCGATTGGAGCGACCCTGCCAAAATTCAAAGTAGGTGGGCACCAACCGATACCCACCCCAGTAGGAAGGGCGCGGAATGGGTGCATTCTCATAGTCTTGCTCTAACTGCGTCAGGCGATTTTCTAGTACCGAGCGATCTGCAATCACCTGACTTTGATGAGACACCCAAGCCCCCAACTGGCTCCCTCGGGGACGGCTCTGGAAGTAGGCATCCGCTTCAGCTTCAGAGACAAGACTAATCGCGCCTTCAATTCTGATCTGCCGCTCTAGTTCTCCCCACCAAAATACAAGGGCTGCCGCTGGGGTTTGCGCCAGCTCTTGCCCCTTACGGCTCTGGAAATTGCTATAAAACACAAAGCCACGCTCATCAAAGTCTTTGAGCAGCACAATACGAGCCGCAGGTTTACCTTCGGTAGTAATAGTTGCCAGCGTCATGGCGTTGGGTTCAATGACCTGGGCGTTCATCGCCTGCGTAAACCAATGCTGAAACTGAAGGAAGGGATTGGGTTCAGCATTAGACTCCAGCAGCGTCTGGCGAGAATAATCCCGCCGCAACGCGCCAATATTGACCGATGGGTTGACCGCAGGCGAAGGTAGCGTACTCATAGTTGACTTGGGAAGCAGCGTTAGGAATTCAAGATTAGCTTTTACTGTACCGAAAAATTCTGAAGGATCTGCCTCTAGCATGAGGGGATCATTCTAAGCTTGGGCAGCGTTGCTGTGTAGAAGGCTACTGTTAAACTTAAATGAAAGACATTATTTAGACGCGTACACTCAAATCATGGAGGCTCAGGCAGAATGACTCCAGCAATCGCTTCAGTACAACAGCCTATTTCTAGTGAAACACCTTCTACCGTGGGCACTCTTGCCCTAAAAATTTTTGAAAAGCAGTTTTCTAAGTTTGTAAAGTGGGAATCGGAGGTTCTGGCAGACGGTGACCCAGAGCCGCTGCATCAAATGCGAGTCGCGACAAGACGGCTCCGTACAGCGCTTCAGTTATTTCAGCCCTTCATCTTCGTAAAGCCAAGTGTTTATCGTGAAGTTGCTCTGGTTACGAAACGCTTAGGGGCGGTTCGAGACTTAGATGTCTTAAAACTGAGGCTCCAGCACTGTCAGGCACAGTCATCCTCCAATTTAGAGGAGCAGGCGCAGCTCCATTGGCTTGTTTGTCGACTTGATCGCCTTAGACAAAAGCAGTTTAAGCGTCTGACTAAAACCCTGACTAGACCTCTGTATGTGCGCCTTGTTCGTCAGTGTCAAGAATGGTTTGATGCACCTCAATTTCAGTTGGCAGCGCAATGGCAAACGACCGAAGCCTTACCCGATTTACTCATGCCGTTAGTCCATGAATGGCTAAGGCATCCTGGCTGGCTGGCTGAAACCTCAAGCCTAGAGGGTTCTAAAAGTTCTAAGGACGGCGCAGACCCAAACGCGATGTTCCACGATCTGCGTAAGCGCACCAAGCAGGTGCGCTATCAAACTGAATTTTTTACCGGATTTTATGGGTCGCAGCTATCCGCCTACGTTGATGAATTAAAAGCCATTCAAGAATTATTAGGCGAACAGCAGGATAACGTCGTCTTTGCAGCGTTTTTGCAAAAAATGCTGGGCACACAGTGGGAGTCTAAAGTCCCTTCTCTGGCAGAGACATTAAGGCAATCACAACAGTCGTTTCCGGCACTGTGGCAGCCGTTTCGAGACAATTATCTCAACGCTGAGGTGAGGCGTGAGCGGCGATCGCTATTCCTAAACCCCATTTCATAATCACTCATCTACGGCCTTAACACGGGCGGCGGTTCGCAAAATTTGACCTGCTAAAATTGCGGCACCAAAGCCATTGTCAATATTGACCACGCCAATCCCAGGGGCACAGGAATTAAGCATGGTCAGCAGCGGGGCTAACCCATTAAAGCTGGCACCATAGCCAATGCTGGTCGGCACAGCAATCACAGGGCAATCGGCTAACCCTGCCACCACGCTAGCAAGGGCACCCTCCATCCCTGCCACCACAATGAGGACATCTGCCTGGGCGATCGCCCCTCTGTTTTGCAGCAGGCGATGAATGCCAGCCACGCCCACATCCCACAGGCGATGTACCGCAAACCCACAAAGTGCCGCCGTCACCGCCGCTTCTTCCGCAATGGGTAGATCCGCCGTCCCTGCCGAAATTAGGCCAATGCGTCCAGGGTGTTTAGGTGTAGTCTTAACCGTCTGTCCGAGAGCACAAATTTTTGCTTTGGGGTAATACTGAAGCTGAGGAAGCTGCGCCTGAAGCTGGGTAAAAACCGCTGGCTCAATTCGGGTCGCCATGACGCAATTTTGGTGCGGCATCATCGCCCGAAAAATTTCTACGATTTGCTCAGGGGTTTTGCCAAGCCCCCAAATCACCTCAGGAAAACCCGTCCGTACCTGACGCTGATGATCTATTTTGGCAAAGTCTTCAACCGACTCATAAGTCGCTAAATACTTAAGCTGCTCAAGCGCATCCTCTGGGCTAATCGTTCCAGAAGATACGGCATTAAGCAACTGATGAAGAGAATCTGTGGATGTCACGTTTAAAACTGAATGGAATGCGTGACCCTAGGGCGTTTTCTTGGGGGATAAAAACATAATCATGTTTCGTCCTTCCCGTTTTGGGTACTGCTGCACCTCAGAAATCTCTTTGAGGTCATTGGCCATACGGCTGAGTAATGCCTCTGCGAGGTGGGCGTGCTGAATTTCTCGACCCCGAAACGTAATAGTCGCCTTTACCTTATCGCCAGACTTAATAAAGCGTTCGGCATGATTAACACGAACTTGGTAGTCATGCTCCTCAATTTTGTAGCGCATTTTGACTTCTTTTACGTCAGCGGTATGCTGCTTCTTGCGCGCCTCTCTGGCCTTTTTCTCTTGTTCAAACTTATATTTGCCGTAGTCCATAATCCGGCAAACGGGCGGATCGGCTTTATCGCTTACCAACACAAGGTCTAGATTCTTTTCATCCGCAATCACCATTGCGTCACGAGGCGTCATTATACCGAGCTGCTCGCCGGTGCTGTCAACGACCCGAACTTGTGGAAACCGGATGCGTTCGTTGATGTTAGGAAGATCTTGTTGCGCTTTTTTGCTGATTGGAGGCACAGGCGTTGAATTTAAGGAATAAACAATAGTCGAGCGTAATAATCAATGATGTTTGAGTAGTCTTACAGTTTACCTGAATCCCACCCCTTAAACCTAACAGATCCTTTGTCCATCAGACATATTTCATAACATAGCCTATAGATTCGAGCCGTATTACATCAGCTTTTATGGCGTTGAATGTCCATACTAGAAAAAGGGTTAAGCCTTTTGGTACAGGTCGTTTAATGGACAAGCGCACTTTAAATAAAGGGATTGTCTTTAACCGAAATTGGCTACCCTTTCTTTTGGCGTGGATCTACGGTTTCTAGCTCTTTTAATCGAAAGGTTACAATCTTAGTCCAGTTTCCGCCTCCAAAAATAACGGCGGCACGACCATCTGTGATGCGCTGAACCTGCCCTTCAAATTGATAGTAGGTATCGTTTGAATTGGTAACGCGTACGGTGGAACCAGGCAAAAGCAGAGGAGTTTGCATCGATTAGTCCTAAAAGAGGAGGGCTAGCTCTAGTTTACAAGAGCACTGGGAGCTATGCATTTTTATCGTCTGACGGTTGGGTAGGGGCTGGTGCGAGGCTGGGTATGGTTTGCGACAGATTCCGCGATGCTGATCGCCATAAAATTAGTCAGTAGCGCCGAGCGTCCGTAGCTGAGCCAAGGCAAGGGAATGCCCGTGACAGGCGCAAGGCCAATGGTCATGCCGATATTAATGACCACCTGAAAAATTAGCATGGTAAAAATGCCAATGCATAAAAGCGACCCAAAGCTGTCGTTAGAAGCGGTGGCAACTTTAATGAGGCGGATGCAAATGAGCCAAAATGCTGCCATTAAAAGCAGGCTGCCAAACAACCCAAATTCTTCGCCAATGGCAGAAAAGATAAAGTCTGTATGCTGTTCAGGAATAAAATTAAGCTGGGTTTGGGTGCCCTGATTCAGTCCTTTGCCCCAAAACTGCCCTGCGCCAATGGCAATGCGCGACTGAATGAGGTGATAGCCGCCGCCGAGGGGATCTTTATCTGGGTCAAGGAATAAGATGAGGCGATCGCGCTGGTAGTCTTGCAGCACGCCCCACAAAACGTGACCAATGGCACCAGAACTCAGGTTGACTAAGCCTGCAAGGGTGGCGCTAAGGATAGGTCTAGGCAGCGTTAACCATGCCGTTGCCGCCATAGCCGCACACCACACGAGCCACAGCGCCGTAGAGGTGAACAGCGGCACAGGTAGGTTGAGAAGGATGGCAGATACTAAGGGCGACAGCATAAGAACAATCCAGCCGCCATGAGCATTGGCCCAGTACAACATGCCCAGGGTGACGGCACCAAAAACCAAGGAGGTGCCTAAGTCAGGCTGTAGAAATACTAGACCCCAAGGCAAGGCCGTAATGGCGATCGTGCGAAAAATGGACGGCAATGAAGCCGCAGGCCAAGCGCTGAGCAGCGCCGCCAAAGACACAATAACCCCTAACTTTGCAAATTCTGAAGGCTGGACGTTAAATCCGGCAATGGTGATCCAGCGTTGGGCACCCAGGGCACTGGTGCCAGCAAACTTGACCGCCAGCAGGGACAGGCAGGTGATGCCATACACAAACCAGTGCAGAGATAAAAGATATTTGTAGTCAATTCGTGAAGCGGTTAAGACGATCGCAACCCCGATTACGCCGATAATCCAATGCTGTGACCAGTCTGTCCAGCCTTGGTGCAGTTCGGTACTACGAATCAGCAGCCCGCCCACCAAGGTTAGCAAAATCGGAATCCAGAACAGGTAAGGATCTAATTTTTTCCAGGGCTGAAGCCAACGGCTCCAAGGGGTCGTTTTGCGTGAGCGGCGAATTAACATTCAATTATCCTAGGGACAGAGCGCTTTATAAAGGCTCAGTCTAAGTTAGCGCAGCAACCGAGACTTGCGCTGCAACTTTTTGGGCGATCGCCGTCAATGCCTTTGCCGAAGCAGACTCCGGTTGAGAAATGACGATGGGGATACCGCGATCGCCCCCCTGCCGCACCGGAATTTCGAGGGGCACACAGCCAATCAGGGGCACACCCAGTTCAGCCGCCAGCTTCTCACCGCCGCCGGAGCCAAAAATATCGTACTGCTTGTCGGGCTGATCGGGCGGGATGAAATAGCTCATGTTTTCGACCACGCCCAGCACGTTAACGCCCAACTGCTGAAACATCCGTAAGCCTTTACGGGCATCTAAAATCGCCACGTCTTGGGGGGTGCTGACAATGACCACCCCTGCCATCGGGACGGCTTGGGCTAAGGTAAGCTGAGCATCGCCTGTACCAGGGGGCAAATCTACGACTAAGTAATCGAGTTCGCCCCAGTCTACCTGGTATAAAAACTGGCGAATAATGCCGTTGAGCATCGGGCCACGCCAGATCACGGGCTGGTCGCGATCAATTAAAAAACCCATCGACACCATTTTCACGCCGTGGGCTTGGGCGGGTTCTAGTACATCGCCCTGGGCTTCTTTACGAACTTCGATGATGGCTTTTTCTAAGCCCAACATGGTGGGGACGTTAGGGCCATAGATATCGGCATCAATCATGCCGACGGATGCGCCAGATTGCGCGAGGGCGACGGCGATATTGACCGAAACGGTGCTTTTGCCTACGCCCCCTTTGCCGCTGGAGACGGCAATGATGTTTTTAACGCCTTCGATGCCAGTGCGATCGGGGATGCTCTTTTGCTGAGGGGTTTCGGCGGTCACTTTTACGTCGATGGACTGAACCCCTGGAATAGTTTGGATGGCCTTTTTGCAGTCTTCTACGATAAATTCGCGCAGGGGACAGGCGGGGGTGGTCAGCACGAGGGTAAAGGCAACATTTCCGTCTTGAATCTGAACATTGCGAATCATGTTCAGTTCTACGAGGCTTTTTTGAAGTTCTGGATCCTGTACAGGACGCAATACTTCAAGTACGGATGCAGCGGTCAATGTTGCGGTCATAATTTTGGGGTTAAACAGCGGAGCAAAACTTAAGACGCTCAAAACATGGGCGTGAGCTAGATCATTCTGAGATCTTAGCCTTTAGCGTCTTGCACAGATCAATCCATTTTCAAGGAAAGTCATTAGACATGCCCATCTATGGGCTATTTCAGAAATCAAGACAGGTGTTGCGCCGCGATCGCAGTCGTTTAGAAACCACGCTGAGGCTTTCTGCTGCCGCCGCTTCGGCAAGCTGATCTGCCACCTTTGCCGCATAGCCCTTCAAAAATGACCATGCCAAAGGAGCCAGCCACCCTCGCAGCATCACACAGTAAGAAATATAGGTGCCGCAAACGCTGGACTCCACCTGATACGTGACGCGTTCTTCCAGGCCAGGTAGCCCCAAAATGCGAAGGCTTAACAACTGCTGCGGTCGCACCCCTTCAACAAACATCCGAAATGGCAGAGGAACCAGGCGATTCATGGCCTCATAGATTAACCCTGGTTTGGGGACTAAGCCATAGGGCACATTGGTTCGCGCAATTAAGGGATGCCAGGACAGATCGGCTAAATCAATAATTTTTTGCCAGGTCAAATCAACCGACGCAGGGGTCAGCGCCCGATACCGTTTTACAAACGTCCAGCCCAGCGTTTTGCGACGTTTTTGTATTCCTTTCGAGAACCAAGCACGGATCACCATGGGGTTAAGCTCAGGTGTACCAGCAAGAAATGTCTAGACTATCGTACCCCGTTCTAATCTCAGACCCAATACACCCATTGATTGAGCTGCGTAATTTCCAACTCGATTAGAGGTCTCCCTGCTCTTATCATTTGCTTTAGATAGATTCCCATAGGCGAGGGCGGGGCGAATCTTGAAGACGACCATGGGTGTCTAATAGCAGTTCAGGAATAGATAAACGAGACGGGCATCGGGGCAGACAATCGCCACACTCGGTGCATTTATCAGCCTTGCGCCCCGGGAACCAATGGCCTGCGTTTTCAAACATGCGGTAGCGGTAGCGTCCAAAGTCTGTCATATCGTAAGCCACCGCTAAATTCCGCAGCCGCAGCACTTCTGGGATATTGATGTTTTCTGGGCAAGGTAAACAAGCATTGCACTGATGGCACTGATCGGCCTGGAGGGTCTGGGTAGCGTGGGTCTTGAGTCGTTCCAGGATCTCTTGCTCAAAGGTCGTGAGGGGGGCGGTTTGGTCGGCGATCGCCAAGGGCCAGTCCAATTCTTCTGGTATTGCTGCCCCAACGCTTAACGTCGTCACGGCAGGCTGACTCAGCAAAAACCTGGCGTTAACGTGCAGCGGATCGAGGGGCGCGCAAAGATCTTTTAGGGTTTGGGGTGGCGTGTAGAGCATTCCGCCTTTGTCGGCAGGGGAGATGATAAATACGCCCATGTCTTTTTGATGGGCTAAGGCAACGACTGGGGCATTGCGCCTAAAAAAATAGGTGTAGTGCAGATTTACAAATTCAAACAGGTTGCTCTCAATCGCTGCCAAAATAATCTCTAGCGGCGCATGGGTCGAGAACCCAACATGCCTAATTTTTCCGGCGGTCACGGCATCTTGAACCGCAGCCATGCAGCCCTTCGGGTTTTGAACCCATGCTAGATGTTCTGCTGTGTTGATGCCGTGGATGGCAAGACAGTCGATGTAGTCTACCTGAAGCCGTGAAAGCGATCGCCCAATCGCCTCTGCCATGCTGGGGGCATCGGGTTTTGGCGAAATTTTAGTGGTAATCATCAGGTTTTCGCGTGCAGCGCCAACGCCCTGCCTGAGCGCATTGCCGAGATAAACTTCGCTTTGACCATAACCTTGAGCAGTCTCAAAGTGATTGATCCCCAGGGCGATCGCCCGTTCTAGTGTCGCCTGAGCGTTATGGGCTGAGGCCAAATAGCGCATCGTCCCTAGGGTAAATACCGATAGGGATAGATTGGTTTTGCCAAAGCGGCGATACTGCATTAGCCCAAGCTAGAGGGTTCGCCGCCGCCACCGCCAGAACTTTGGGCAAAATCTTCAGGCCGAATGTTGTCTAAGAAATTGCGGAAAGCAGCGCGTTCTTCTTCGTCCGCCGCCTGATCGACGGGGATGGAAGCATCCGCTACCACTTCTTCCATGACCCAAATGGGCGCATTAAGGCGCAGGGCTAGGGCGATCGCATCACTCGGTCGAGCGTCCACACGGTGGGTGGTTTCACCCTGTTTGAGGGTGAGTACCGCAAAGAAGGTGTTGTCTTCTAGGGCATGAATAATGACGCGCTCTAGACAAGCCCCAATCGTTGTCAGACAGTTCCCCAAAAGGTCGTGGGTCATGGGTCTGGGGGGAGACTGATTTTCGAGCACACTTAGAATCGCTCTGGCCTCGTTTTGCCCAATCCAGATGGGTAACGCGCGACGCTCTGTCGAATCTTTAAGCAACACGATTGGAACGCGGGTGGTTGCGTCTAGGGCAATGCCTGCAACATTCATCTCAATCATGCGCGATGCCTCACAGAATGCGGGTTTCAAACAGGGCAATGCGATGACACAATGGGTCTAGTCGCAACGTTACATGGGCGGTTACAGAACCTATCTTCAGAATACTGAACTTTAAGGGAGATGGATCGCTTAGGCTTTTGTAAATAACATTGTTAATACCCTAACGAACTACGGCGATCGTTTACATCCGCAAATCTACGGAAAGTACACCAAATATATTCACGTTAGGATCATGGATTAAGTAACCTCAACTTTTGACTCTCACTCTCATCCTCTCCTTAGGGAGCTACGGTAAACACAAGTCTGAAATAACCTATGAGACTAGGCTTTAGAACCTTCTTACGCTACCCCACCCAACCCTCATAAAGGCTACGGTGTATACACAAGTCTGAAATAACGGATGAGTCTAAGTTTGAGCACTCTGCATTACCCCACCCCTCCCCTCCCCTCTATAAGGGGAGGGAGCCAGTTCATGTTCTTCCCCCCTTTATAAGGGGGGATTGAGGGGGGTAATGCAGGGTATCGGAACATACTTCAGCTTGTGTGTACACGGTAGCTCTAGCTCTCTAATTTATTGAATTCACGATCCTTAGAGATTCCCCTTAAAAATTCAAGTAGATATTGAGATTGTGTTTACAGGTTTAATTCAGGCATCTGGGTCGCTTCAGTCGTTGAGTCCACGCCAGCTCTTGGTGCGCTGCCCCAATCGCGCTTTTGTGAGTGCCCTTGCTATTGGAGATAGCGTGGCGGTGGATGGTTCCTGTCTCACCGTCGAAGCGCTGGTAGATCAAGGATTTATTGTGACGGTTTCTCCAGAAACGTTGCGGCGAACGACCTTAGAAAAAACGATGGATACCGATTGGGTCGTTAATTTAGAGCCGGCACTGCGGGTCGGCGATCGCCTGGGCGGTCATTTTGTCTCTGGTCACGTTGACGGCATTGGTCATGTCAAAGCCTTTGGGCAAAGTGCAGAATCTTGGGAAATGCACTTTGCTGTTGACCCTGAGCTAGGGCGCTACATTTTATCGAAGGGCAGCGTTGCCGTTAACGGGGTGAGCTTAACCATTGCCGACTGCTCCGCTGACGGCACCCAGTTTATGATTGCGGTGATCCCCCATAGTTTTGCCAATACCAATTTGCAGTATCTTGCCTCGGGTCATGGGGTCAATATTGAGACGGATATGCTAGGTAAATATGTGGCAAAGCTGTTGCAGTACCCCGCTCATCGTCAGCCTGAGACCGATATTACGCCAGACTTTTTAGCGGAGCATGGGTTTGTCTAAATCAGATTTATCCAAATCAAAAGACCAGAAAGAAAATAGCCCTTTGTACGAATCCATCTATGCAATGGTGCGGCAGATTCCGGCGGGACAGGTCGCCACCTATGGTCAAATTGCTGAGATGGTGGGGCTGTACGGACGCGCACGGGTGATTGGCTACGCGCTATTTCGAGCTGCTACGCCAGAGTCTGAAGTCCCTTGGCAGCGGGTAATCAATGCGAAGGGAATGGTATCGCGATCGCCCCTGCGTCAAGGCAGCGATGAACTTCAGCGAATTTTGCTAGAGCAGGAAGGCATTGTTTTTGATGCCCAAGAACGAATCGATCTCAATCAATATCAATGGAATCCTCCTCGCTAATCTTTGTCCATAATAGGCTTTAGTCTTTTGTTTCTAGCGGCAGAGCTTCCCCTCGGATCGCGTAGTCTAAAAGCTGCATCGGGTGAAAGACAGGGGTGGTTTTTTCTTGCAGCCTAAGATGCTTGCGTAACTGCACCGTGCAGCCTACATTTGCCGACACAATGACTTGGGCTTTGGTATTGGTTAGGTTTTGCACCTTTTGGGCGCCCAATTCATCGCCCACTTCGGGCTGCAAAATGTTGTAAATTCCGGCACTCCCGCAGCAGAGCGCCGCATCAACTGGCTCTCGCAGCTTCACGTTAGGGATTTTTTTGAGCAGGCGACGGGGCTGTGCCTGAATTTTTTGCCCATGCAGCATGTGGCAAGCGTCTTGGTAGACCAAGCTCAAAGGTGTTGAACCCTGAAGGGGCGAAAGTTCTGTGGTTAAGCCCACTTCATCTAAAAATTCTTGGACATCGCGCACTTTGTTGGCAAAGGCTTGGGCGCGATCGCAATATTCCCCATCATCCTTCAGCAGCACCCCATACTCCTTGAGGGTATGCCCACACCCCGAAGCATTGACTAAAATCGCGTCGAGGTTCTCAAAATCAAACTGATCAATCAGCGCCCGCGCCATTGTTCTGGCTTGCTCCTCTTGGCCTTGGTGATGGGCAAGTGCCGCACAGCAGCCCTGCTCTGGCGGAATGATCACCTCACAGCCATTTGCCGTCAGCACTCGCACCGTTGCGTCATTCACCTCCGGCAGAAAAATTCGCTGGACGCAGCCTAACAGCATCCCGACCCGATAGCGCTGGGTGCCCTGGGCTGGAATTACGACGGGTAGGCGATCGTGAAAACTCGCTTCGGTCAGGGGCGGTAAGACCGACTCCATCGCAGCGATATTTTTGGGCAAAATCTTCTTGAACAGCGGATTGCGCCGCACCCAGGTTTCTAACCCCAAGCGCTGATAAATTAGCAGAGGCCGCAGCAGTAGCCGTAAGCGCTGCGGGTAGGGGAAAATTGCAAAAATGAGTTGCCGCAGCGCCTGTTCTGGCAGGCTGCGCGGATAGTTGCGCTCAATCTGAGGACGCATGTCTGCAATCAGTTTGTCGTACTCCACACCAGAAGGGCAGGTGGTAACGCAGGCTAAACAGCCCAGGCAAGAGTCAAAATGCTGCACTGTGGCCTTGGTGAGGGTGGTTTTACCCACGCTAATGTCATGCATCATATAGATGCGGCCTCTGGGGGAATCGGTTTCTTTGCCGATGACGCGGTAGCTAGGGCAGGTTGAAAGGCAAAACCCACAGTGGACACAGGTATCCATCAGTTTGATGTCGGGGGTGTTCTCAGCGTCAAAGGGCTGTCCTATGGGTACAGTCCCTATAGATACAGAATTCAGTTCCGGTACAGCCATCAAAGTCCACCCACAAAACGACCCGAATTAAGTCCCCCTTGGGGATCAAAGCGCTCTTTTAGTTTACGCATAGCGGCTAAGGCATTGCCAGAATAGCCCCAAACATCCACGGCTTTCTTGATGGCAAAAGGCGCTTCTAATAACGATAAATAGCCCTCTGATTCCGTGAGGAAAGACCGTAACGCGCCCAACAGCTTGCGACAGTCTATCTCTGCGCCCGTTAGCTGTAGCTGCCCTACGCCGCTGCCAGCATGGATCCGTGCCTGAAGCTTTACACCCACTTGAGCGGCTTTCTGCTGCATTTCAGCAAGGCTTACTGCCGCTAATGTTGGCGCAATGCCCATCTGACACAGCACGGTATTGGGTTGGGTTGATTCACGAAGAGCGGCAGCGGCAGCAGCCCACCAGTGGGCATCTTCACCGTCTGAAATCACCTCGGCGTTAAGCGACATCTCCTGAGCCATTTTGTAAACGCGCTCGGTTTGTGCCAAAACGCTTTCTTTCAAACTTTGAAACCGCAGCGCTAAGGTAAATTCTAATGAGGCTGCGTCTAACCCTGTCCAGATATCGAAGGCAGTGGGGGTAAGGGTAGACTGCATGAGATCTTGGGTGAGTGTGGCGATCGCCTCCACCCCACCCCTCACCAACACCGTGCCAGAGCGTTCTGGCAGCGGGTACGCCCGTAAGGT
>JANNDV010000130.1:0-8139 GCA_031387975.1 Acaryochloridaceae cyanobacterium OTE_75_metabat_521
GTCAGACGTTCTGACCACCGCCGCTGCTGATTGCTATTGGTTGCCAAAAAATCCATAAAGCGCAGCACCTTGAACCGCCGTAGGCTGTCTTTGTAGGGCGTTGTAAATAGCGTAGAGGGTGGGTAAGACTCAAGCCCTCCCTCTGTAATAGGGCGCATCAATTTAACATTGGTAATGCCAGACCCACTCGGACTTGAGGGAGTACGCTTCGTATTTTCAAAGACTAAAAACAATCCACCACCATCCGTAGCGGGATAGACCAAGGTAGCGGTAGTGGTATTGGTGCTGGGGTTATAGACCTTGTTTTGGAGATTGCCAGAACAGCAGCCTACCCTGGCATCCGCCTGACCCACAAAAGAAAGACGATAGGCTCCATTCATTCGTGAGAGACCTTGCCAAACCGTTAGATGCGTATCTTGTAGAGGCCAGCCGTTGGCATCTACTGCCGCAGGGATTTCGGTATTGGGTTTGCGCCACTCTCGGCTTTGCTTAATGGCATCTGCAAACATCCGAGTGCCGCTGTAGTCAATCGGTGAGTCTACGTTGATGCCTAAAAGATTAGGCTGGGGTGCTGATGGTTTGGGGCGCGGTTTGACCTGTGCTGCGTCAGCAATGGGCGTGGGGGTGAGGCGTAACGCAGATGTGATAGGGGTGGGAGCGGAGTTTCCAGCGCTCGTACAGCCCGTCAGGGCGAGCATAAGACCGCAGATATTTGCGCTGAGTAGGAGAGGATTCATGACTGAGGCTTGCACGAGGGTGAGCAGGATTCCTACGCTTAAGCTTTGCTCAGTTAGTCAATTAAATCAAGCTTCGGTGGGCTACTGTTGTGCCTTAAGAATGGCAGAAATCAGGCTTAAAAACGTTAAAAAACCAATGCCGTCTAGCATCGTCGTCAAGAGCGGCCCACTAATTAGAGCAGGATCTAAATTCATCCGTTTAAAGGTCATGGGCAAAAGCGTGCCTAGGCTGGCGGCAATGATGACGTTCAGCGCCATCACGACCCCTGCGACTAGACCCACCCACCGTTCTGCGGGGGTTGCCCAAATCATCGACAAGAGCGTTACGGTAATCCCCAGCGCAATGGCGGTGCCAATGCCAGCCAATAGTTCTTTTCGTAAAACTAACAGCGTTTCTTTGGGGGTGACTTCCCCTACGCCTAATCCCCGTACCGTCACTGAGAGCGCTTGAATGGCTACGGTGCCGCTGGCGTTAGACATAATGGGCATAATGACCGCCAGCACGGGGACGACTTTAATCAGGTACTGGAAAGGGGCGATCGCACTGGCTGCCCCGATATAAAGCCCTAAATTCCCCAGTAGCCACGGCAGTCGCTTTTGGAGTGTGGTGAGCGGGGGAGATAGCGCCTGTTCGTCGCCGCTAATGCCAGCTAGTTTTTGAATGTCTTCGGTGGCTTCTTCTTCAATGACGTCCACCACGTCATCAATGGTGACAATGCCCACCAGCCGATCTTCACGATCGACCACAGGCACCGCCAGCAGGTCATAGCGCTTCATGAGCTGGGCGACTTCTTCTTGAGGGGTGTCGGTATGAACCTGAAGCACGCGATCGCTGGCAATGTCTTTAATCAGTACATCCTGAATTGAAAATAAAAGCTGCCGCAACGAAACCACCTGCTTGAGGCGACGGGAATCATCGGTGACGTAGGCGTAGTAAACGGTTTCTTTATCTTGGTCTGTGAGCCGAATTTTATGAATGGCTTCGCTCACTTTCAGCCCTTGCCGAATCTGCACATATTCTGTAGTCATCAGGCGGCCTGCGGTGCCTTCTGCGTAGCCCAAAATGGTGGAGGTGGCCTGTCGCTCATTAAAGCTCAGCTCTTTTAAGAGCCGCTTTACGACGCGCGCTGGCAGCTCATCAAATAGCTCGGCACGGTCATCGGGACTCATCGACTCAATCACCTGCTGCACTTGGGCATCATGGAGTGACCCAATCAGTTCGGCCTGTACGTCTGGCGGCAGATATTCAAAGACTTCGGTGGCTTGGTTTTTGTTGAGCAGACGAAAGGCGATCGCCCGTCGATCTGAGTTGAGTTCGGCAATGTAGTCGCCCACGTCAATCGGCGGAAGTTCGTTCAGCTCAGATTTAAGCTGATTGAGATCTGTGATGTCCTGAAGGGATTGAACAACATCTAAATTAAGCATCACATCATCTCGGCGGGGGCAAGGCAAACTAGCCGTCTCAGTCTAGCGGTAGCGGCGTCTTCTAGTATGCCCCGCTTTGAGTAGAGATACAGGTGCAGAATAAAGATGCCCACTTTATGCAAAATGGTCGCACGTCTAGGCTGTATTGTCCTCTCACGCGGAAACTTCGCCATGCTTTCTGTTCAAGATGCCGAAACTAAGATTCTGAGCCTCACCTATCCCCTTGACCCAGACCGCGATCGCCAGTGGATCTCCCTCGACGAAGCCCAGGGTCGCATCTTGGCAGCAGACGTTGAGAGCGCTCTCGACTTCCCCTACTGGGACAATTCTGCAATGGATGGCTATGCCGTCCGCACCGCTGACCTAGAAACCTGCGGTGCAGCGTCGCCCGTGGCCTTGGAGGTCGTCATGGAAATTCCGGCAGGGCACGCTCCCCAGCAGGGCATTAGCACAGGGCAAGCCGCTCGGATCTTTACCGGAGCCATGATGCCCACGGGGGCAGATGCCGTGGTTATGCAAGAGCGTACCCAGCGCGACGGCGATCTCGTCATTATTCTAGAGCGCCCAGAACCCCATGCTTGGGTACGCGCCAAGGGAGACTACTATCGGGCAGGTTCCCCGCTGCTGTACTGCGGTACCCGCCTCAATGCGCCCGAAATTGCGATTTTAGCCACCGCTCAATGTGCAGTCGTCGCGGTTTATCGTCAGCCTATCGTGAGTCTGCTTTCTACGGGCAATGAGCTAATTACGCCGGATCAAACGCTTCAGACAGGCCAAATTGTTGACTCCAACCAACCGGCGATCGCCGCCCTTGTTGGGCAAACGGGAGCCATCACCCGCCGTCTGGGCATTATTCCCGATGAGCGATTGGCGTTGAAGAAGGCCATTGAAGGGGCGATCGCCACATCAGACGTGGTGATCTCTACCGGTGGCGTTTCGGTGGGCGACTATGACTACGTTGAAGAGATTTTGGTGGAGCTGGGCGGTACGCTTCATATTCAATCCGTTGCCGTGAAGCCAGGTAAGCCATTGACGGTGGCAACTTTCCCAAACCCTGACCCCAATAACCCACGTCTGGTTCTTTACTTTGGGCTGCCAGGCAACCCTGTCTCTGCACCCGTAGGGTTTTGGCGCTTTGTACAGCCTGCCATCAAAAAGCTCTCTGGGCAGTTCCACGGCTGGGGACCTACTTTCATCCGTGCCGTGTCGCGCTTGGCCTTAAAAGCAGACGGTAAACGCGAAACCTATTTGTGGGGACAGCTTGTGCTTATGCCAGACGGTACCTATGAGTTTGACCTCGCAGGGGGTAGCCATAGCTCAGGCAATCTGATTAATTTGGCGAATACAAATGGGCTAGCCGTACTGAGCTGCGATCGCCCTTCCGTTGCCGCCGGAGATTGGGTCTTGGTGATGCAGGTGTCTTAATGCACCCCTCCAGCAGCGGCTAAAATGACATTGGAACGATTGAATTGAAACAAAAAGAACCAATTGTCTAAACTAACACTTTGAGTCTTAGGGGTAGACCCACCATGACCGCTCAAATCGAGAAACAAACCCATTCCATTGAAGAATATTTAGAGCTGGAGCTGGCCTCTCAAAGCCGCAGTGAATACCGTAACGGAGAAATTGTCTCGATGACTGGCGGCACCCCAAACCATAACGACATTTCGGGCAACCTCTACATCCTTCTGAAATCTGTCCTTAAAGGTAAAAATCATCGAACGTTCTACGCAGATCAGCGGCTTTGGATTCCAGAAGCTGATCTTTACACTTATCCGGATGTGATGGTTGTACCCAAGCCAATAGTGCTTCAAATCGGACGCACAGATACAGTCGTAAACCCTTGCTTTATTGCGGAGACGCTTTCTAGATCAACCCAAAGCTATGACCGTAGCGAAAAATTTGCGGCCTACCGCACCATCCCGAGCTTTCAAGAGTATTTACTGATTGACCAATACCGAGTTCACGTTGAGCATCATGTTAAAACAGGCGTGAATCAGTGGCTGTTTTCTGAATATGACGAGCCATCCACAATGCTGTCTTTTAGCACCCTTGAGGTTCAAGTTCAGATTGCAGATCTGTACGAGAATATTGATTTTATAAACAGCGTGGACGAACCGAAAGCAGAATCAAAGCAGGGCGATCGCTCAGCATAGGCTCAAGTCAATCAAGAATTGCCTTTTCGCCCAGCACCTCATGCAGCGTGCTTAATAACGCTTGGATCGCGTAGGGCTTCGATAAAAATGCTTTGGCACCCGCCGCCTGCGCCTGTGCCTTATTCGATGCAATGCCGCTTGAGGCAATAATTTCAACATGAGGGTTCATTCGTCTCAAAATCTGAATGGCCCCTTCTCCACCCATTTCCGGCATCATCATATCCATCAGCACAACCCTAATTTCATCTTGGTGTTGAGCATACAGGGCGATCGCATCGATCCCGTTATTAGCGGTCAACACTCGATAGTTGTAGATGTGCAGTATTTCCTTAGATATCGCAAGAATTTGAGGCTCATCATCTACCACAAGAATCAATTCTCCACTGCCAGTATTCAGATGTGGGTCTTCTGCCTGGGCAACGTCCACTGACTCCACGGCTGGCAGAAAAACCTTAAATTGAGTACCTTTACCCAATTCACTAGAGACCTTAACAAACCCCCCGTGACTTTTGACAATGCCGATCACCGTTGAAAGCCCTAATCCAGTCCCTTTGCCCAGTTCTTTTGTCGTGAAAAAGGGGTCAAAAATCCGATCCATTATTGTCTGAGAAATCCCAGTGCCTGTATCTGAAATCGTCATGACCAGGTAGGAGCCAACCTTCGCCTCTAGCTCCATTTGGGCATATTGTTCATCAATCCGTAGATTTTCCGTAGAGAGCGTCAAAACGCCCCCGTTCGGCATTGCATCACGCGCATTAATGCAGAGATTCATCAACACCTGATGCAGTTGAGTTGCATCCGCAGTAATCATCCAGAGTCCTTCAGGAATGTAAATTTGAACATCAACGGACTTTGGAAACGTCTGGCTGACCAACTGCCGAATTTCTCTCAGCAGGTGTGCAACCTGAAGGGTAATCCGGTTCCCTTCGGCACCTCGTGCAAAAAACAAAATCTGCTGAACGAGGCTAGCGCCACGGCTGGCACTATCATCTAGAATCTTCAATAAATTCTGATTCTGTTCGTCTAGAGACGGAAGGGTTAACGGCAGTAGTTGAGCGGTCGCTAAGATAGGTGTCAAAATATTGTTAAGGTCGTGGGCAATACCGCTGGCGAGCGTGCCCAGACTCTCTAAGCGTTGAGTCCGAAAAGCCTGCTGCTCTAGCTGCTTTTTCTCCGTAATGTCGGTGTTGACTACTAGAAATGATTTGGGTTGTCCGCTTTCATCGCGAACTAAAGTCCAGCGGCTTTCAACCAAAAGTTCTCTGCCGTCCTTTGTTTTTTTCTGTAGCTCGCCTTGCCAAGCGCCTAATCGAGTCACAATTGGCATAATGGTGTCGGGTTGAGTTGAGTTTTCTGAAGTAATCAGATCCGTCGCATTTTTACCCACGGCGTCTTCTGATAGCCAGCCGTACAGACGCTCTGCCCCTTTATTCCAAAATAGGATTCGATTCTCTAAATCTCGAACAGAAATTGCGTCGGTTGCAATATCAAGCAAAGCCACCTGTTCCTGGATCTTTTGTTCTGCTAATTTGCGTTCAGAAAGCTCGTTTTGAGCCTGCTGATAAAGCTCAGACTGCTGGATTGCAATCTCGACCTGGGTGGTCAACTGCTTTAGTAATTCAATATCCAACGATTCCCACTGCTGGAACTGATGGCACTGATGCACAATGAGAAGTCCCCACAGATCTTCGCCCTGAAGAATCGGCATGACTAATTTTGCCTGTACGCCAAACTGTTTAACAAACTCACGGACACAGGGTTCCATTTCTTCCTGCTCGACGTTAGCGACCGCGCGAATCTTACCCTGGGCATAGGCCTGATGGAACTTTTGTGGAAAGACCTCTTCTGGAAACGATTGACCCAAAATGGCGGGGTAATCAGGCAAGACGGCTTCGGTGATGACAGTGCCAACGCCATCCTTAGAGAGGCGATAGATGAGGGTACGATCGACCTGGAGAAACTGCCGCACTTCCTCTACCGTTGTCCGCAGAATTTCATCTAGGCTGAGAGATTTACGAATTCGCTGGGCGATCAACGTGACTAAACGCTCTCGCTCTATTCGCTGCAATCGCGATTCTTCTGAATGATGACGCTGCGTTATTTCTAGCTGTAATTTTACATTGGTTTGAGATAGCTGAATCGTGCGATTATCGACCTCTTGCTCTAGTCCATCATGGGCTGTTTGCAAGTCTTTTTTTATCTTTTTACTCAGGCTAATATCATGGAGTGACCAAAGTAGCTCATCCGCCTTTTTATGTGTATTCTTGATGCGGATTACTGCAATCTCTAGGTTTCTTAGCTCTCCGGTGCGAAGATTCAGCGATACTTCCCAAGACTGCCCATGCTCTAGCTTGACCAGTCGCGTTCTAAAAAGGGTGAGATCGTGTTCATGGATCAAGGCCGACAGCGGCTTATTGACTAAATATTCTTGGGGCGTAGAGAGCAGTTGAGCCGCCACATGATTAGCCTTGTGAATTTTTCCCTGCAAATCTGTTACGACATAACCATCGGGTGCCATGTCAAATAACGTCTGGTAACGCTGACGCTCCAGCTCTACTTCCTGTTGGGTTGCGATGAGTGCTTGATTCTGATGGCGTAACTCTTCTTGAGATGTTTGCAGCTCTTCTAGAACCAAGTGCAGGTCTTTGATCGCTGCTTCCAGCAGGTCTGGCTGTAAAGGCACATCAGTGGCATGTTGCCGCAATAGCGAGATCCGTTGATAAACTGCTTCTATCTGAAGAGAGATGTCCAATTTTCTGTCCTAGCGTTTCAGAATCAATTTCGGTCTATGCTTTCATCATTGCTTTATAACAATGGAGGTGAATATTAGATCTCTTGCATCAATCTTAGCCCCCTCATCCCTTTCTTATAGCCAAAGACTTTACCTTTCTCCCACCCTGGTTGACTGACAAAACTTTAAGACCCTCACCCCCAACCCCTCTCCCAGAGCGGGAGAGGGGAGCAAGAGTCCTTAGATCCATTCATGTTCCCCTTCTTCCACCAGCGGAGAAGGGCTAATTCTAGCTCCCCTCGCCCTTTATGGGAGAGGGGCTGGGGGTGAGGGTAATATTCGTGCAAGAGGTCTAATATTGAAATATTAGGCACTCAGCTTCTGTTGCGTTAGGCTAGGTGGTCATATTGAACCGATCGCTAATGTCTTCAATAGATATCAAAATGAGTTGTTTCCCTTCTAATGGAGGCATTTTGGAGGCATTGAGCAGCATCGTTTTAGGGCCAATGTGCTCAAAGTCAAATTTGACTTCAAAATCTTGAATCTGCGTATTGTGGGGCAGAAGATCTTCGAGAAGTAATTGCAGCCGAGGAATATTCCATTGCCGATTTCCCAAGTCAAAGATCCGGCATTGCTCTGTCTCGCTGGGTGAAACCTGAAAGGTATCGTAAAAACGTTGAGTTGCTGACACCACCTGAAGTTCTGCATTTAAAACCACCAGCGATTCACGAACCGTTTGGACGATCGCCACGGCATAGTCTCGTGCCTGTCTAACCTGTTCTGCACTCCGCTTAAGGGCGTCAATTTCTACCACCACCACCACGGCACCATCAATCCGGTTGTCAACGGTGCGATAGGGGCGAATCCGCAGGTCATACCAATGACCATCTAGATCTTGAACTTCCTGATTTTTTAGGTTGAGCGTACTGATCACCTCAAATATCTGCTGCTCTAGGTCGTTAACCTTGAGATTGTGTTTGATATGGCTGAGGGGGCGACCAACATCACTCGGAATCAGGTTAAAGAGATTGGCGGCAGTGGGCGTAAAGCGGCGAATTCGCAAATCTCCTTCTAACATCAGGATGGGAAT
>JANNDV010000152.1:0-10892 GCA_031387975.1 Acaryochloridaceae cyanobacterium OTE_75_metabat_521
TCAAACAGCGGTAAATCTTGCGGTGTTGAGATAATCAGAATTTCCCGAATCCCTGCCAGCATTAGCGTCGAAAGCGGGTAGTAAATCATCGGTTTGTCATAAACAGGCATAAGCTGCTTCGAGATCACCCGTGTTACCGGATAAAGCCGAGTGCCTGAACCACCCGCCAAAATAATACCTTTCATTTAGCACTCCTCATAAAGTCTTGGCGCTGTAGTTTCCCAGACTTGGGAAGTTGAAAATTTCTAAGCCCTAATGTACTCAGGTTTTTCTTCTCTGGGCAAGGATGTTGCGTACACAAGTTGGAGTGTTTCTTGGCACCCTGCATTACTTCCCTTGTTAAGGGGAAAACCGGAAATGTATTGCCCTCCCCTTTATAAGGGGAGGGTTGGGTGGGGTCGTACAAAGTGTCAAAGCTTAGTCTCATCAGTTATTCCAAACTTGTTACACCACAGAAGATGCCTGGAGTAGAGTCATCCAGAACGATAACCTCCTGCACAGGAATATGATTTACGCCCTGCATGACCCCACGTTCGGCTGAGCGCTCACGTCGAAGCCTTAATCCCCCCTTATAAAGGGGGGAGACCAGAAATGTATTGCCCTCCCCTTTATAAGGGGAGGGTTGGGTGGGGTCGTACAAAGTGCCAAAGCTTAGTCTCATCAGTTATTCCAAACTTGTGTGTACACCCTAGAAGATGCCTAGAGTAGAGTCATCCAGAACGATAACTTCCTGTACAGGAATATGATTTGCACCCTGCATTACCCCCCTCAATCCCCCCTTATAAAGGGGGGAAGAAGATTCTACACCCTGCATCTCACCAATAACCGTTCTAATTAACCCGATCGCCGTATCCAAATCCTCATAAACCTGTTCATTCATAATTCTCAAGACCGTAATTCCCTTAGCCTCAAGAAAAAGCTGTCGCTCAGCATCATACTCCGGTATGCCATCCTTGCGGTGGCTTGCGCCATCCACCTCAATCACAAGTTTTAGCTCAGGACAGTAGAAATCAATCACAAACGCACCAACACTGTATTGACGACGAAACTTAAAGCCACCCACCTGACAATTTCGTAATCGCGCCCAGAGCATGGCCTCAGCCCTCGGCATATTGTTCCGTAATATTCGCCGTTTGTCCCGTTCTGAAGCCTTATTGTAGAGCTGAGTCACCACTGCTAAGCCTCCAAAACCTGAGCAGCCGTTAAACTTAGCTCAGGAAACGTAGATGAAATAATTCGACCAGCGCCCTGAAACCGATCACAGTTATACAGTCCTTCCGCATTCAGCACATACACAAACACCGACGGCTCCTTAGAGTTCCCTAAGTATTCGCGACTGCCAATCGCAAGATAATCGACAATCCAGTACTCAGCAATGCCCAGTCGCTGATACTCATCTAATTTGTCGATATAGTCATCTTCCCAATTAGTAGACACTACCTCAATCACAAGCTGAATTGGCTCTCGAAAAGCGGTGTATGCATTTAAGTTTGAGTCCCTGACCGTTCGATCCACCACACTTGCATCGGGATGTCGCCCTTGCTCTACGCCAGCCCTTGTCTGCGTTGCCAAAACAATTCGATTAGAGACCCTAAAATTTAGCTTCAGACGCTTCACTTCATCTCTCAAAGCATCTTCAACAAAATCAGCAACATTCTCATGCCGACGGGTCGCTAGAATTCTCACCAATTCTCCATTAACAAGTTCATAACGACCATCTTCTGGATACTGCTCTAAAAATTGCTCAAACGTTAGTTTTTGCTGGGCTTGAATTGTGAATACCATAATTCCTCCCAAATCAGAAAAGAAGAGCTAGAGCAAGGAATGCGAAGTACGAACTTAAAACTATGATCGCCTCTAAGAAGGCGTGGATTAAATAACTCATACAAGAAGCGATACACCTTGCACTGCCCTCACCCCCTAACCCCTTCTCCCAATGGGAGAAGGGGAACCGGAGTCTTACTCCCTTCTCCCCTTGGGAGAGGGGCTGGGGGTGAGGGTCAAAAGTGTAGGTTATTAAATCCATGATCCTAAGCAAAGCTAGACGAGAAAAACAAAAACTTTACCAACCCAGCCACTAAACCGCCAATAACAGCAATAAATAAGCTTCTAGAGACAATTTCTTCATTGCCAATACGACGATCAATTGAATCTACCTTGGTATCTAAAGCGCCGATCTTCCCCTCTAGTCGAGCAATCTCTGTTGCAACATGGGCTAACCCTATATCAATCTTTTTATCTAGTTCTGAAGCTCTCAGATCAATCTTGCTGTCTAGCTCAGAGATTTTTAGATCAATCTTGTTATCTAGAGCAGAAAGCCCTAAATCAATGCGCTTATCCAACGCCGAAAAGCTGGTCAGAATTAGGTCTTTAAGTTCTTGCGTTGTAACGTCAGCCATTGCCTCATTTCCTGCTCCAACAGATAGCTCTACCTTAGCTCAAAGCCTGAGCTAAGCCGTCAGCCCTAGCCGTTCTCGCTCATAGTTTTGAGACGTTACCACCTTGCACCAATCTGGGTTATCTAGGTACCACTGCACCGTCTTTCGTAAGCCAGATTCAACATCTTCTTGGGGCGACCAGCCTAGCTCCTGATTGAGCTTACTAAAATTGATCGCATACCGACGGTCATGCCCAGGGCGATCCGTGACGTAATTTACCAAATTGAGGTGGGGTGCATGGGCAGCATTGGGCAGCAACTCATCCAAAATCTGGCACAACTGGTTCACTAGCCATAAGTTCGTCCGTTCCGCTGCGCCGCCTACGTTATAGGTTTCGCCAGTTCTACCTTTTTGGGCAACGAGGGCGATCGCCCGACAGTGGTCTTCCACAAACAGCCAATCTCTAATATTCTGCCCATCTCCATAAACCGGAAGGGGCTTGCCTTCTAGCGCATTCAAAATCATCAGCGGAATCAGCTTTTCTGGGAACTGATAGGGGCCGTAGTTATTGGAGCAGTTGGTAATGAGCGTCGGCAAACCATAGGTATGGAAATAAGCCCTCACCAAGTGGTCAGAGCTGGCCTTAGAAGCAGAGTAGGGGCTGTTGGGCGCATAGGGCGTTGTTTCAGAAAAGGCATCATCTTCTAGTGCTAACGAGCCAAAGACCTCATCAGTCGAAACGTGCAGAAACCGAAAGGTAGCCTGTTCAGGCTGTGGTAACCCTTTCCAGTAAGCTCGCGTTTCTTCTAAAAGATTGAACGTGCCCATTACGTTGGTTTGCACAAAAGCATCGGGACCATCAATCGAGCGATCAACGTGGGTTTCTGCGGCAAAATTAAGGATGGTATCAGGCTGATACTGGGCGAGCAGGTCGCGGACGAGGGGGCGATCGCCAATATCCCCTTCCACAAACACATGGAGCGGGTCAGACTCCAGCGTCTTCAGCGTGACTAAATTTCCGGCGTAGGTCAGTTTGTCTAAATTAACAATGCGAACATCAGATTCACGACGCTGCTGGAGGACAAAATTTCCACCAATAAAGCCAGCGCCACCCGTCACCAAAATTGTTTTCATAGCGTCAATGTGAATATACGGCTCACTTAGGATCGTGAATTGAATAACCGAGAGAATTGGTAAGAGATTTTACACCTTTCACGCCCTCATCCCCTAGCCCCTTCTCCCTGGGGAGAAGGGGGATCAGACTCTTACTCCCTCTCCTTAGGGAGAGGGTTGGGGTGAGGGCGTGAAAGGTGTAGATTATTAAAGCTAAAAATAGAAAATCTAAAGAGATGCTTAAGTTCTATCATGATTGAGTTCTTTGTCAAGGCTTAAGCCACCTGAATAATGCCTTTGAGAACCAATGCATCAATCACTTCATCGACACAAGCTTCTAAGGGCTTGGTTCCCGTCTCTACAACTAGCTCAGCCGCCTCAGGAGCCTCATAGGGCGAAGAAATGCCAGTAAACTCCTTAATTTGACCCGCGCGCGCTTTTTGATACATCCCCTTCACATCACGCCCTTCACAGACCGCTAAGTCAGCCTTGCAGTAAATCTCAAAAAACTCACCGTCCCCCACCATCTGTCGAATGCGATCGCGATCTGCTCGAAAAGGCGAAATAAAAGCCGTCAGCGTAATTACCCCAGCTTCAATAAAGAGCTTTGCGACTTCCCCCACGCGTCGGATGTTTTCGGTTCGATCCGCCGCAGAAAAACCCAAATCTCCACAAAGACCATGACGCACGTTATCGCCATCAATCACAAAGGTGTGGCACTTGTTCTCATAAAGACGAGCCTCTACCGCATGAGCCAAGGTCGATTTACCTGCACCGGATAGCCCTGTAAACCATAAAATGACGCTTTTATGGGCATTCTGAGTCTCGCGATCAGTGCGAGAAACCGTTGCATGATGCCAAACAACATTAGTAGACTGCATCGACATTAAATCTCTTAATCAACAGCAAAATAATCAAAACGCAACCGAAACCCACCCAAAACGCGTTGGCAGAACCCCATTCTTAACGCTAAGACTTTGGCGTAGAAGAGCGCGGGGGCTTGAGTTCTTCTGCTAAGTTTACGGGTGCCTTGCCATTACGAGAAATCGGGTCAAGCGTAGCCGCTTCCGCCGCATAGTAGTTTTTGGCATGATAGTAGTAGTAGCTATCCGGCTCATTTTCCGGAATCACACCATTGAGAATCAGCCCCAGCACATTTGCACCTTTCTCATCCCCATGTCCACCTGCTTTCGCAAGCGCCGCTTTTGCAGATTCTGCCGAGGCGGATGTCAGTACTCCTGGACGAGCCACCATTAAAATGCCATCCGTCATTTGAGCCAGCAAAAGTGCATCTGACGCGACTGCCAACGGCGGCGTGTCGATCAGCACAAAATCATAGATTTCACGCCATTCGTCAATTAAGCTCGCCATTCGGTGAGAGTCAATCAGCCGCATTGGATTTGGCGGAGTCACCCCTGACGTAATCACATCGAGCTGCTCATTTTCTGAACGAACGACCCCAGACCATTTTCCAGGCTCTACCAAAATATTAGTTAAACCCACCGAATTGGGTAATTCCCAGATTTGATGCTGAGAAGGACGGCGCAAATCGGCATCTACTAACAGCACGCGGCGACCCATTTCAGCCAACACTAAGGCCAGATTAGCCGTTGTGGTTGACTTACCCTCTTGCGGCACAGAACTGGTCACTACCATGACACGGGGTGGATTGTCAGAACTCAAAAATTTAAGGTTGGTTTGAAGCATCCGATAGGCTTCACTAATGGCAGAGCGCGGTTCGTCTCGCACAAAAAGTGGCTGTCTTGCACGGTCTAGAACCTTTGCGCTGACATTTTTTTCCCCCTTAAGCTGAGGAATGGTTCCCAGTACCGTGATGTCAAAAATGTTCTGCACTTCTTTGACGGTCTTCACCGAGTTGTCTAGCGCCTCTAGCAATAGTGCTGTACCAATGCCTAGCAACAGCCCCATAACGGTTCCAATGGCAAGGTTCAGCAAAATCTTTGGCGATATCGGCTTTTCTGGCGTAACGGCAGCCTCAATGGGTAGGACATTGCCCACATTTTGGTTTTCAGAAATTCTGAACTGCTGAAGGCTTTTTAATAAGCCTTCATAGGTCGCTTTGGCAATGCCCAACTTGCGCTGTAGTTCGCTTTGGAGCTGCTCTAAGCGTGGCAGCACCGTCATGCGCTGGCGATAAAAATCCTGGGTTTGCTGAAGCGTATTGACCTGATTCCGTAGCCCCAGACGCTCTACTTCGGTTTTAACGAAGGTTTCGGTTAAACCCTGCTGGGTCTGACTAGACTGCAAGGTTTGTAAAGACGGAGTTTTGGCTAACGAATTGCCAACCACCTGCCCTACTTGCGACTGAAGCAGCGCCTGAAGTGCCGTCTGCTTTTCTTCAAGGTCTAAAACTTGAGGATGATTCGCCTGAAGTGTCGTCTTTGCCGTGGCGAGGGCACGCTGAGTATCTTGAAGTTCTGTGAGGGCTTTTTGAACCGCAGGAGACTGACTTAAGGAGTTGACCTCTAGCGCCTGTTTAGGGGGTAGCCCCACCTGGTTGCCCAATGCCTGGGAGCGGGTCTCGGCGCTTGCCAACAAGCCCTGGGCTTGCGTAAGCTGCTTTTGAATTTCGCCAATGCCCTCTACCGCAGCCTTCGCTTCATCTGGTAAAGAGACGACTTTGCTCCGCTCTTTAAATTGCCGCACAGCGCCTTCATAGCGCTGAACATCTCGTTCGGCAGGGGGGATCTGGGTTTCGATGAATTTGCGGGCGGCGGTTGCCTGGGTGCGCGTTCGTTCGACGTTGTTGGCGCGATAAATCTCAATTAGCTTATTGACCACTGCCGTGGCCTGTTGAGCATCGGTGCTTTTGTAGGAAATTTGGATAATATCGGTATCTTTTGTATTAGAAACCGCTAGTTTTTTCAAAAATGCCTCTAGCTTCAGCGCTTTGCCGTCGTCATCTTGCAGACGAAGGCTTTGAATAACGGGTAGCGCAACGGGCGCGGACTTGATGATTTCTGCTTCGGTGCTGATAGGGTTACTCTTTTGACCCAGCCCAGCCAGTTCACCGAGGCTACCAAGGCTGCTCCCTTCTAAGGCAGACGAAATGCCGCTGTCTTTTTTAAGCAGCACTTTGCCTTGCGCTTCGTAGATTGGCTTTTGCAAAAAGGTGAGGAGTGCCGTTAGCGTGGTTACGCTGCCCATCACAAGCAGGGCTGGCAGCCAACGACGACGCAGAATCAACCAATATTGCTTTAAGTCAATATACTCTTCTGTATATTCCATGCTGTATTAAGACTAATAAGGCCCAGACTAGAGACAAATGACAGGGGCTGCTGATGGATAGAATTAAAATAAAGATTGAGGGAAGCTTACCCTACATTAACAGCCCGTGGGAATGCATTTTGTCGCTGAATATGATTTGGTGTTTTGCTTCGCTAGGCAAACAGCAACAATACTGTATCTTTTTCGTCAAGCTTTAACAAACGGTTTGATGAACGGTTTTATTTTTGGATGAACCGTTTTGCTCTTCACTACTGCGACTGAACGAACGTATGCCTGAACGATTTTCTTGGATTTTGCCTCAAAAATTGGCGGTTGGCTCTTTTCCCAACGCAACGACATCAGTTTCGCAGTTGCGCCGTGAGGGCGTGACGGCGGTACTCAGCCTGACGGAAAATCATGAGCGTTTGGTTCCCGATGATGTGGCGCACAGCTTTCTCTGGGAGCAGGTGCCCATTCCTGATGGATATAAAGGCGGCATTCCAACGGAGGCACAGTTTGCCCAATCGCTCCAAATTTTAGAGCGCTGGTATCGCAAAGGGCATGTGGTTTATGTTCACTGCTGGGCAGGGGTGGGGCGTTCGGCGTCGGTGTGTGCGCTCTATGTTGCCCAGCACCAGGGGCTAACGCTCAAAGATGCGATCGCCCTGGTAAAGTCCCAGCACAGCTATGCATCGCCAGACTTCAATCAAATTGAGGTCATGCAAAGATTTTTGACTTCATCGCTGACGGAGTAGCGCACTTCAGCAATGTGGTTATGAGCGTCTACGAAGACGACCGTAGGCTGGTAGTGAGGTAATTCGGTTTGGGCATACTGGGCATAGGTCATGATAATAATGCGATCGCCCTTCACCCCCAGCCGAGCCGCTGCGCCATTTAGCTCAATGATACCAGAGTGAGCGACAGCAGGAATGGCATAGGTAATGAGACGTTCGCCGTTGTTGACGTTGACCACTTGCACCTGCTCATAGGTCAAGATGCCGGCTATTTCGAGTAAATGCTGGTCAATGCTAATGCTGCCCACGTAGTCTATGTTTGCACCGGTGAGCGTGCAGTTATGAAGTTTTGCCTGAAGGAGGGTTCGCTGCATACTGCCTATCATATCGCGCCGAGGATTGCGTCGATAGGTTCGGGCAAGGGGCTGGGTTAAACTGGATGCTGAAGAATTGCAACGCGCTAGGCTCAATTGTGACGGTAAAAGCGGCTGAACCCATTGATACTTTAAGGTGGACCTTTCAAACTCAACTTCGCCAAAGTTGGGAAGGGTTGCAGTGGCAACTCTCGCAATGGCTGAAGTCTGACCCCAGCGCCAAGAGTTCCCAGCAGTGGGGTTGGGTGCTTCCGGTGTTGCTCTGGACGCTGCGAATATTGGGATTGATTTTATTGGCGGTGGTGATCTTTTTGCTGCTCCGGCAGGGTTGGCAATGGTTAAGGTTATGGTCAGGCCGTACCTTCGGCGATCGGCGAGTGGAGCCACAGGAGCCAGTGCGATCGCGGTTGGATTGGCTGGCGATCGCCCAAGAAGCCCAAAGCCGTCAAGACTACCATCAGGCCTTTGAAGCGCTATATAGGGCGTTACTGGTACAGCTCCACGAATCTAATGTGCTGCGACAGGATACGGCGCGGACAGACCGCGAATATATTAAAGGTCTCGACCAGGTTTGGAGTTTGACAGACAAACCCCTGCACCTACGAGACGATTGGGTGACGCTCTTTAGAACCCATGAATCTCTCTGTTTTGGGGGAAGTGTGCTTCAGCAGAGGCATTTTGATGAATGTCGCGCTGCCTACGACAGTCTTGCACCCCACCTTGCTGTAAAACCAGGGTCGTGACGTTGCTCATTGACCACTCACGCTGTCTTTTAGAACCCCTATGGCTGAATCTACCCCCTCACGATCTTCTCGCTGGCTTGCCAGAGTGCCCTTTTGGGGATGGGCGTTAATGGGGCTACTATGCCTCACGCTGATTGTCTCTATTGGTGCCCCTAAGTCTTATCCCAATGGCTCTAGTTACGACAGCTCCCTGAGTGGCTATGCCCAATGGTATGGGTTTATGGAATCTCAAAACCACCCCGTTCAGCGGTGGCGACGTGCCTATAGTCAACTTAAGGGAGAAAAACAGACGCTGATTCAGGTGGCGGATGTAGAACGGTTTACGGAGCCAAATCTTGAATCTTCTGAAATTCTAGATTGGGTCAAACAGGGCAACACCTTAATTGTGCTGAATTGGGGTGGCGAAGTCTCTGGCGCGCCGTTTCGTTCTGACCTGACTACGCCGAAGGGGAATGTACGGCTCGAAACGACTCGTCGCTACGCAACGCGCGTAGAAAATTTTGATGATGTGTTGCTGAAAGATAGCTTTGGGGCGGCGATTGGATCCAAGGATTTTGACAAGGGACAGGTCATCAAGGGCGTGTACCCGTGGATGGGTTCAGGCATCTATGCCCAAAAGGGTGCAAATTTTCAGGTGCTGGCGGATTTAGCGACAGAGCAGCAGGGAACCATTTGGGTAGACGAATGGCTGCACGGATACCGTGACTTAGAACCAGAGCCAGCCCTCGCGAAGTCAAAGCCTCAAGATTTATGGAGCTACTTTGCCCGTCGCCCCATTGCGGTGATGGCAGGTCAAGGGGTGCTATTGCTGGCACTGCTGCTCTGGGGGCAAAATCAACGGTTTGGGGCGCTGCTGCGCATTGCACCGCCCCCGCGAAACAGCAGTGAACAGTACATTCAGGCGTTGGCAGATACCTTGAATACCCACGGGCATACTGAGTATGTTTTGGCGCTGCTGGGTCAATCTCTGCGCGATCGCCTGAGATCTCGCTTAGGCATTGTGGGCGCGGATGGGGCAGGCGAAGCAGATGGGGCGATCGCCACAGAATGGGCGGGGGTGACTGGACGGCCTTCCTCAGAGCTACTAGAGTTATTAAAGCAATCTACGGCGCAAAAGCGACTGAGAGACAGTGAACTTTTAGCCTGGGTTCAGCAAGCCGATACGATTCTGCGAGGACTATCTTGAAGAACGCCTTTCAACAGCTCCGCACCGAAATTAGCACCGTTATCTTAGGCCAAAGCGCCGTTGTGGATGCCTTACTTGTGGCGCTACTTGCCGAAGGGCACGTCATTTTAGAAGGGGTTCCAGGCACCGCCAAAACGTTACTGGTCAAGCTTTTTGCAACCCTGATTCAGGGAGATTTCAAGCGGGTGCAGCTAACGCCCGATGTGCTACCAGCGGATGTCTTGGGCACCAGCATTTTTGACTTGAGCAGTCAGCAGTTCACCCTCCGCAAAGGCCCCATCTTTACCCAGATTTTGCTGGCGGACGAAATTAACCGAACGCCCCCTAAAACCCAAGCCGCGCTCTTAGAGGCCATGGAAGAACGGCAGGTAACGCTGGATGGCGAAACCATCCCGCTGTCGCCCTTGTTTTGGACCATTGCCACCCAAAACCCCCTCGAGTTTGAAGGCACCTATCCCCTCCCAGAAGCCCAACTGGATCGATTTTTGTTCAAAATGGTGGTGGACTACCCCAATGCGGCAGCCGAAAAGCAGATGCTGACTAATATCTTGGGCGGTTTCGAGCCTCATAATTTGGCGCAGTGGGCACGTCAGCCCATTTTGAATGGCGATCAGATTTTAGAGGCGCGCAAAGCGGTTCGGGACGTTCGGGTAGAGGAGTCTATTCTGGATTATTTACTCGGCCTCGTCACCAGCAGCCGGAATCAGCCAGAATTACTGCTTGGTGCTTCGCCGAGGGCGGCGGTGGGTTGGTTACGGGCAGCACAAGCCCAGGCATGGCTAGACGACAGAGATTTTGTCACCCCCGATGACGTAAAAGGCATTGCTCTGCCCCTCCTGCGACACCGCTTTATTTTGAAGCCGGAGGCGCAGCTCGACGGTATTTCTGTCGATCAGGTGATTCGCAATTTACTGAACCGCGTTGCAGTGCCGCGATGAGTGATGCAGTAAATGGAGCGAAACTAGCGCCTGAGCGACTCCATGGCGATCGCTTTATCCCCAGCCAGCGGCTCTACCTAATCTTGGGGCTAGGGTTTTTAATACCGATGGGGTTAGGTCAAATCCCTAACCTTTCGGTGGGCTGGCTTTGGGGTATTTTGGGCATTTATGATGCGGTGATTTTGGCGATCGCCCTCC
>JANNDV010000172.1:0-2628 GCA_031387975.1 Acaryochloridaceae cyanobacterium OTE_75_metabat_521
GATACAGCGTAAATCGCTCGGTCGTACTAAGATGGCGCTCTGCTCATGGGGGTGTCCTTTGTTGTGGTAAACATCAGACTATCCCTATGAGTCCCTTATGGAAAGACTTCTAGGTGTTGCACTTCACATTTGAATCGGCGATGTCCTACGCCTTAAGCATTACTCTTACCGCACCGAGCAGTCTTACGTAGACTGGGCTTATCGGTTTATCGTTTTCCATAACAAACGCCATCCCAAAGACATGGGTGCGTCTGAAATTGAAGCTTTTTTGACCCACCTTGCAGTACAAAAAAAGGTTGCAGCTTCCACTCAGAACCAAGCCCTTAGTGCCTTAGTTTTTCTCTACCGTCATGTTCTCCACCAAGACATTGAAGGTCGTATTGATGCTGTACGAGCCAAACAATCTCGCTATTTGCCCACGGTGCTCACCCATGAGGAAGCGATCGCAGTCATTACTCAGCTCTCCGGCTCCTATCAACTTGTCTCTCAGATTCTCTACGGAAGCGGATTGCGTCTATCTGAAGCTCTATGTTTGAGAGTTAAAGACATTGATTTTGCTCAGTCCCAGATTGTCGTTCGCGATGGCAAAGGCGGCAACAGTCGTCTTACGATGCTTCCTTTAAGTCTTTGTAAACCGCTCAAAGACCATATTTTCATCTCATGCGACTTCAACACCAACAGGATTTAGCAAAGGGTTACGGTTCGGTCTATCTACCCTATGCCTTAGAGCGCAAATATCCTCACGCAGATCGTCAATGGATTTGGCAGTACGTTTTTCCTTCAGAAGGCATCTCTAAAGACCCTCACAGCGAAGTTATCCGCCGTCATCATTTAGATGAAAGTGGGGTTCAAAAGGCGGTTAAATTGGCAGGACGATTGGCAAATATAGACAAGCGAGTGAGCTGTCATACCTTTCGCCATAGTTTTGCTACGCAGCTTTTGCAAAACCACTACGATATCCGCACGGTTCAAGAACTCCTGGGGCACAAGGATGTTAAAACTACGATGATTTATACCCACGTTTTGAACAAAGGTGGGCGTGGCGTTCGCAGTCCTCTCGATGCTTGCGCTTGAAGCGCTGTATCAGACTTGGCTTCATCTGAGCACATTTGCCGTCAGTCGATATAGCCTGAGCTTTTCTGCCGCTCGGCTCAAGTGGGTGGCGATCCGCTATTTCACCACATCACCCTTGGCTAAGCTGACTCCGCTTTGATGATTCGGTGAAGTGCGATGCAGCCAAAATGATTGACCACGACCAACTTTTCAAAGAGCTTTTCACTACTTTTTTCATAGAGTTCTTAGAGCTGTTTCTGCCCCAAGTCGCCGCTGCAATCGAACCCGATTCGGTTGTATTTCTGCCCCAAGAGTACTTTACAGACTTGACCACAGGCGACACTAAAATTATTGACCTCTTGGCTCAGGTTCGTTTGGCGGGTCAAGAGGTTGGTTTCTTAATTCATGTTGAAGCGCAAGTGTCTAGCAAGGCTCACTTCGCCAGAAGAATGTTTTTTATTTTGCTCGGCTTCATCAAAATCATCTTCAGCGCATCTATTCTATCGTCATGTTCTCATTCGATGAACCGTATCGGGAAGAGGCTAATCAGTATGTAGTTGAGTTCGATGACTTGAAGGTAATGGAATTCAACTTCAAGACCATTCAGCTCAATCGGCTGAACTGGCGAGATTTTATAAATCAGCCCAATCCTGTAGCGGATGCGCTCATGTCCAAAATGAAAATTGAGCCAGCCGATCGCCCACAGGTCAAGGTTGAGTGTTTAAGATTGCTGGCAACGTTACATTTAAACCCTGCACGGACAAAGCTCATTTCAGAATTCGTGGATACCTACCTGCGTCTGAATGTGCAAGAGGAGCAGGTGTTTCAAGAAGCAGTTGGTACACTAGAAGGAACAGAGCGATAGGGCATCATGCAGATTGTAACGAGCTGGATGGAACAGGGCATCGCTGAAGGTGAACAGCGCGGCAGAACTGAAGGTGAGAGATCGCTCGTCCTGCACCTTCTAGCGCGTCACGTAGGCACCCTCCCTGCCACCGTTGAAGCCCAACAGGCTCTCGCATTGCTACAGCTTGAGGCTTTGGGTGAGGCGCTGCTGGATTTTGCAGGGTTGGATGACTTGACCGATTGGTTGCAGGGGCAATAGCGGGGGCTGGGCGATCATTTTTGCCGACAATGATTTCCCCGTTCCTTAGATCCCAACCAGCAACAGTCCTTTAGGCGTAGGCAGTCCATACTGTTGTTTCGATAAGTTCAGGTTTTATGTGGGCAAAACCAGTCAAGTGACTGGTCGGCGATTAGTCTTGTCCCGCCATCACCTTCTACGCAGGGATTTCCACTTTTTGGGTTTGACCTAACTCAAAAGATTGATGAATCGCCTGAAGTGCTTTAAGGCCCTCCTCCTTTGCAACCACGCAGCTTACCCGAATTTCAGACGTGGCAATCATCTGAATATTGATGCTGTTGCTGGCTAACGCCTCAAACATTTGCGCCGCCACGCCTGGACGACCGAGCATCCCCATCCCTACAATGCTCACCTTAGCAATTTCAGAATCTGCCGTAATTTCAGCCCCTTCCATCTCACGGCTTATTTCTTCTAAGAGCGTCTTTGCCGAT
>JANNDV010000186.1:0-10994 GCA_031387975.1 Acaryochloridaceae cyanobacterium OTE_75_metabat_521
TATCTTGCGTGGGGCGATCGCCCTTGGGTCGCCTTCGGGCTGATGCTGCGATCGCCTACATTTAAGCCAATAATCGGCTTCTCAGGCATCTTAGGATCAAAGATTTAATAACCTCCAACTTTGACCCTCTCCCCCAGCCCCACACCCAGAACGGGAGAGGGGAGTAAGAAGAATCTTGTTCCCCTTCTCACAAGGCGGGAGAAGGGGTTAGGGGATGAGGGAGTGTAAGGCGTATCGACTCTAAACAATTCTGGATCTTATTAAATCCACGATCCTTACCCTGGTTTTCAAGACCAGTTGCCATCCATTCAGCGGTACCCTCCATAAGTGGCGAGAACGGAAGGAATTGAACCTTCACTTTTCGGTTTCGTAGACCGATATGTTATCCAGTTACATCACGTTCTCAAAGGCGGAGAGCAGTGGACTCGAACCACAATTGTTCATCCATCTGTTTAGCAAACAGCGCCGATCTCCTGATCGGGTTACTCTCCGCAATTGGTAGGTCGGGCAGGATTCGCACCTGCAACGCAAGAAGCGGCTGTTTTACAGACAGTTGCCCACGCTAAGAAGGCGAGCCGACCTATATTAAATTGGCAGTGCCGACGAGAATCGAACTCGCATGCACATGAGTGAAAGTCATGCGGCTTTACCAGATTTGCCTACGGCACCATGCCTGAAATTTCTACTGCATGTAAGGGCAAACAGTAGAACGCAGCGACTAGGATTTATTCGCGAAGCGTTCCCGAAGGGAATACCCAGACTAAAGGCTTTGGAGACCCTGGTGCTGCCATTACACCATCGCTGCATTTGGTCGCAGTGGTGGGAGTCGTTCGCGTTAGCGTTCCCGCCGGCGAAGCCGCCCTGAAAGGGCTAGGGAATACCCACGTATCCTCGGTTATGAGGTGAGTACCTTACCGTTAGGTGACACTGCAACAATTGGAGGCTGAGGTGAGATTTGAACTCACGAATAAGAGTTTTGCAAACTCCTCCCTTAAACCGCTTGGGTACTCAGCCATTTGGGAGCCTTGACGGGATCTGCACCCGATCCGCTCTGACTGAGAATAGAGCGACTTCTCTAGTCGTCCACAAGGCTACATACGGGGATGACGAGATTTGTTCGCGTAGCGTCTCCTAAGGAGATACTCGCGACTTCCTGTTCGACAAACAGGCGCTCTAGACCAGACTGAGCTACACCCCCAAAAGTGGCAAATATTTAGTTTTCAAGGTTCGGAAAAAAAGCGTGGAATCGTTACTGTTGAACAGGCACTTCCGTGTTTCTTTTGATACTACATTTATAGTACAACATGCTACAAAGTGTCAAGGGTGTACTACAAGTTTTTTGGGAAGTTGTCTGCAAGAGAGGAATAGATTTGATGAACTTCCACTTTTGCAGAGGTTTTCAAGCATCAAGCCAAGAAAGTAGCTTGCGCTTGAGTGGCTTGCCAGAGCTTTTGGAGATAGAACTCCACTTGATTCGAGAACGTCGCAATAAAGATCCCTTCATGGGCATCAACAGTCTCCGCAATCCAGCTCCCCTTGAGGTTGACTTCCACGTAGTCGTCATCTACAGGGGCAAAAGAGATAAACGGCTTGTGTTCCGTCCCCAGAATTTGCTCTAGTCGAAAGAGGCCAGAATCTTTTGCAGGCAGCAAGAAGGAAGCCTTGCTTGGCTCCAAATACAGGGGTTGTCCTGCACAGAGCGTTAAAGAAATGCGCTGGGCTACCCAAAGCTCTAGAGAGATCTTCAGCCGTTCCAATCGGAACCCAGTTTCGGTATAGGTCAGTTTCAACATTCTGTGGCCTTCGATTGAAATTAGTCAGTAGAAAATGGGTCTGTGTCTTGGGTTTTCCAGAATTGCTCTGAGAAGGAAATCGCCGGATGCATCGGAGCCTTGGGCATGTTCCTAGGGTTCATTCCAATTTCATGGAGCAGGCGATCGCCCTTCTTGGAGTTACAGCGCTCACACGCAGCGACAACGTTGTTCCAAGTGTGTTGGCCACCCTTAGACCGAGGAATGACGTGATCTAGAGTTAAACGTTTGCCACTGCCGCAGTATTGACAGCTATAGCTATCTCGACGCAGTACCTCTCGACGACTGACGGGGGGCACCTTCCAATGGCGTTCGGGATTGCTGCCAATCAGGCGAATGTGCTCCGGTACCTGTAGTACGAGGTTGGGCGATCGCACCTCCCACTGCTGGGGGCTGCTGAATTCCAGAGACTCGGCTTGACCCGTGACCAGCAGCACCACAGCACGGCGGAGGTTAATGCGAGCGAGAGGCATGTAGTTTTTAGAAAAGACCACCACCGAGTTTTGTAAAACCGAGGGCTGTGGGGTTTGAGTGGGTAGAACTTGAGTTAGAACGTGCATGGATAAAACTCCTCAAAAAAACAACCCCCGCTTCTGAATGTTCAGGAGCGGGGGCAGGCAGTGGTTATCGTCTTTGCCTTATTGTGGTGCTAGGTTAAACCTGCACCTCCCGCTCTGGGTTCTGCGATCGCGATTCGTCCATCCGATGAGGGATTCTATAATGCCTAGGCTGGCGACTTTTAAGCTGCCGAGCGGATACTGGCCCTCAAACATAAACAGCGAAATGGATCTGCCCGCCCCTGGTTTGGGGCAGCAGTTCACTGCGTGCTGATGGTTTGAGGACAAGATAAGCATGGTGGAAGGCGGTTTCAGAATAAAGATTAATTCGTTTTCAATACTACACTTGTAATATCAATTTGTCCACTGACTCAAAGTGAAAGATTATGTGGTCAGGGATGCAAGATCAGAGTTTTACCTACTGGAATGGAGTTCCAGTAGGTTATATTTCCGCAGGTTTGATTGAAAAATAAGCAGTCACCAATGGCTTAAAGATCTAAAAACGAAAGCGGTCGGCTCATGTTAGCTGCAAAGCCAAGGATGCCGCGATCGCGGTGTTCATAGACCAGCTCTTTTTGGGCATCAAACAAAAAGGTGCCACCGCGCTGAGTTAGGTAGGCCGCATCCGGCACGTAGGTCTTCCAGTGGGGTAAAACCTCTGCCATATTTCGCAATCGTAGGGTCGCGAGTTCAAAGGGTCGCTGATAGCCTTTACCCCCTGCAAACCGAAAGAACGATCCCTTAAGGGGTGGCAAGGGCGAAGCCTTCACCGCTTCTCCGTCTTGAATGAGTTGGGGAGCGCTGCGATCACCGCGATACCCCCGAAAGACCTCGGCAAGGGTACCAGGGCTACCCACACCCGCACACATCAGCATGAGATTCAGCCATGCAGTTGGAGCCGCCGAGAGGAACGGTAGCTGCATCGCCAGTCCTGGATATAGGTTGAGCTGGCGATGCAGCACTGCGGCTGCATCTACAAACAGCCATGCTTCCGGAAAACCCGTAAAGCGACAAAATTTTTGACCGGATGCGCGATCGCCAATGCCAACAGCACGTATCGCTATATTTTTAGCCTGAAGCTGTGCGGCCTCACGCCTGAGCCACCAAGCATACTCAAGGCTATCGAAATCGCCCAGTTGAGGCCAAACCAGCACCAGCAAATGCGAGGCGGCTTCGCAATCGGTCAAAATTGGGATGATTGCGCCGTCGCTCACCCGTTCACGAGAAGCTTGACACAGAATAATGGAGGAAGAATCGAAAATCATTAGACGTTAATTGGTAACATTGCCTCTCAAAGCTTTGACCTGCCCTCGCTTGGTTTTGCTGTCCATGCGCTTACGGTTAGCGCTACGGGAAGGTTTCGTTGGTTTCCGCCTTTGAGGCGTAATGATGATGCTTTTGACGAGTAATTGTAGGCGCATCAGCGCATCTTCTTTGTTTTGCGCCTGGGTGCGATGCTGCTGGGCTTTGATAATGAGGATGCCGTCTTTGGTAATACGGCGATCGCCAAGATTTAGCAAACGTTCTTTGTAAAGCGGGGATAAAGACGATGCGTTGATATCAAAGCGCAGGTGAATTGCGGTGGCGACCTTATTTACGTTTTGCCCCCCTGCCCCTTGGGCGCGAATGGCGCTGAGATCAATTTCGTGCAGCGGAATACTAATTCTGGGGGTAATCAGGAACATGAGGCATTAATTGGAGGGGAATGGCTCGAGAATTGGCTCAGAGAATTGGCTCAGAGAAGGGCTAAGGTTTAGCATTACCTTAATTCTGAGCGGCGATCGCATCGTCAATTTCTTCTGAATTCTGTGCGTAGTAGGTAAAGGCCGCCTTGAGGTCATCCTTACTGAGCTGTGGATAGTCACTGAGCAAATTTTGGTCAGAACAACCCTGCGATCGCAGTGCCACCAATTGCCATACCGGAATCTGTGTGCGACCAATACAGGCGGCTCCTTCACAAATTCCAGGGCTTTTTCTAATTTTTGTTGCTGCCATTCACAATTCCAACGCGCTTGCAATGTTTAATCAAAATCGGTCTCATCTGTGATCATATCGTGAGGCTTGGGAATCCCATGCGCTTTAGCCATGAGAAAATGTCAACAAGATGCCTCTGCACAGGCACTAAGCCCCAAAATCAATGGCTCAACTTCCTGTGGGGGTAGGGGGGAAGACAGCAAATAGCCTTGGGCAAAGTCACAGCCCAAAGCTTTAAGCTTCAGGCACTGAGTTTGAGTTTCAACACCCTCTGCAACGGCCTCCATCCCCAAATTGTGAGCCAGCATAATAATGATTTTTACAATCTCCGCATTGTCTGGATCGGTCTCGAGCAGCCGAATAAACGAGATGTCAATTTTGAGGGTATCTAGGGGTAAATGGTGGAGGACACTGAGAGAAGAATAGCCTGTTCCAAAATCATCCACCTGAATTTGAACCCCTATGGATTGGAGCTGCGTCAAAATCTGAACGGCGGCCTGCTGATTTTCAACAATCATCGTCTCCGTAATTTCAATTTTGAGCCGATGAGCAGGAAACTTCGTCTTCTGTAGCGTGGCCTCGATTTGACCCACTAAGTTGGGCTGAGAAAATTGCCTAGCAGATAAATTAACGCTGACCGTCAGAGACCGAGCAGCCAAAAACTTTGCCCTCCAGACGTTCATTTGACGACATGCTTCTTGAATCACCCATTGACCAATGGGCAAAATGAGACCCGTCTCTTCGGCAATGGGAATAAATTCAGCAGGAGAGACCATCCCTCGTTCAGGATGGATCCAGCGAATGAGTGCCTCAAAGCCCACAATGGCGTTGGTGCCCAGAGACCAGATCGGCTGATAAAAAAGCTGAAATTGTTTCGCTTCAATGGCACGGCGCAGATCGTTTTCGAGTCGAAGGGTTCGCCGAGCCTCCTCGTGCATCGTATCCTCGAACACCACATATCTCGATTTTCCGGCAGCTTTTGCGCAATACATTGCGGTATCGGCATCTCGCAGCAAATCTTCGGGCTGTTGCACATGAGTTTGTTGAGTATGGATCGCATTGAAGGCAATCCCGATGCTTCCAGAAATGTAAACGCTATGACTGTCTAGGGTAAAGGGTCTTGCGAGGGCTTGGTTAATGCGCAGAGCAATAGACTCGGCATCCTGAAGCAACTGAAGGTTTTCGAGTAAAATTGCAAATTCGTCACCGCCGAATCGGGCAACAACATCGCCAGGGCGAAGGGAGCTTTCGATGCGTCGGGCAACGGCTTGCAACAGCTGATCGCCCACGGCATGACCTAAGCTATCGTTGACAAACTTAAACCGATCGCAGTCTAAAAACAGCACCGCTAACTGATACTCAGACTGTCGTTCTGTGCGACTAAAGGCACGCTTAAGCTGTTCTAGAAATAAGGCTCGACTGGGGAGTCCGGTGAGTTGGTCAAAGAGGGCGACGTGATGGGTTAAATCGGTTTGAGAACCCGCTATTCTGAGGATGAATCCTTGAGCATCTCGCATCGCCATTCCTTGGCTGAGCACCCAACGATAGCTATCATCTTTGTGACGAATTCTGTATTCGCTCCTAAAAACGGCACTTTTGCCAGACAGATGACTTTTTAGCTCAACTTCAAACCGTGATTTATCTTCTGAGTGAATTCGGTCCATCCATTCTTGCGGCGTAGCCTGAAATTCATCTAATTTATAACCTAAAATGGTGAGCCATCGGGGCGAAAAATAAATCGTTTGTGTTTGTAAATTCCAGTCCCAAATGCCATCATTGGCAGCTTGAGTCACCAGGGTATACTGCTGCTCTTTTTCTCTAAGCGATGCTAAGGTGCGAGCGTGGTTAAGCGTATAGCGTATGGAGCGTTCTACCATGGCAGGGGTAATTTCTGCCTTGACGAGGTAGTCTGCTGCGCCAGCCCCCATCGCCGCTAAGTCGGTACCGCGATCACTCTGGCCTGTGAGCATAATGATGGGCACAGTAAAACCTTTCAGGACGCTGGTGTTCAGCAAATCAAGTCCGGTGTGTTTGCCCAGATGGTAGTCAGAGAGACACACATCGAAGGATTGAGTTTTTAGGGCATTCAAGGCCGCATCAACGGTTGTTACCCAGGTAATGGCGATCGCAACGCTAGAGATCTCGCAGAGTACGTCGGAGGTCAACGTATAGTCATCCTCGTCATCCTCTACCAATAACAGCTTAAGCGTGTCTTTAGTCAGCATGATTGAGATACCCTTCACGGGGAAGCCGAACCACCGAAAACCAATATTTGCCTAGGGTATTGAGGACATCCACTAAAGATTCAAACGTAACGGGCTTGGTAATGTAAGAATTTGCGCCAATGTCGTAGCTGCGGTATACATCTCCATCGGAACTAGATGTGGTGAGTACCACCACAGGAATATGGCGCAGTTTAGGATTTTCTTTAATTTCACGGAGGGCTTCACGCCCATCTTTGCGAGGCATATTGAGATCTAGCAAGATGAGATCGGGCAGCATTGTGCTGCTCAGGGTATCAGATTCTAAACAATGATGTAGATGATCAATCAGCGCTTGCCCATCGTTCACAAAGTCAAGATTATAGGGAAGCCCACTTTCTTCAAAGGCATCTTGCGCAAACAGTTGGTCGTCTTCGTCGTCATCCGCCATTAAAACAACGAGTCGATGCTTTGGGGATTCGGTCATAGGGATTGGTCTCCTTGAATTTTAGGTTGCTGTAGCGGTAGGCGAACGATGAACGTGGCTCCTTGGTCTGGGGCACTTTGAGCCGTAAGCTGCCCACCGTGGCGCTCGACAATTTTGGCGCACACGGCTAAGCCAATTCCAGTTCCTTCATACTCATTGCGGCCATGGAGACGCTGAAACACTTTGAAAATTCGGTCTAGATACTTTTCATCGAATCCAATGCCGTTATCAGACACTGTGATGCGGTAAAAAGACTGCATCTGATCCGATTCAACGGGTTCCTCTTTGCTGCATTGAATGCTGATGATGGGCAACACGCCAATCTGCTGAAACTTGAGGGCATTGCCAATTAAGTTTTGAAAGAGCTGTCGCATTTGGAGTGCATCGGCATCAAGGGTCGGCAGGTCGCCTAGAATCACTTGAGCTTGGGTCTCTTGAATCCGAACTTCTAAATCTCCTAAAACGTCTTCAAGGAGCTTTGAGAGCGCAAGGGGTGCAAACCCCCGTGATTGGGTTGTCACACGCGAAAACGACAATAGGTCTTGAATGAGGGTACGCATTCGACCTGCTGCGTTTTGCATGCGACCTAGGTAGTCATGGCCCTGTTCATCTAGGGTTTTGTCATATTTGCGTTTGAGGCGATCGCCAAAGGCTTCGATTTTGCGCAATGGCTCTTGTAAATCATGGGAGGCAATATAGGCAAATTGTTCTAGCTCTTGGTTAGAACGGGTTAGTTCTTCAGACTGACGGGCTAGCATTTGGGCAGCAGCCTTGCGATCGCTAATATCCGTCATAGAACCCGCCATTCGGTAGGGGATTCCCTCCGCATCTCGAACGGCTGAACCGCGACACATCACCCAGCATTCAGTGCCATCTTTGCGAGTCATGCGATGCTCGTGCTGAAGATAAGGGGCATTTCCTTCTAAATGTGCTTCAATAGCGGCCTTAAATTCTGGCAGATCTTGAGAATGCTGATGACCAAACCAGACGTCTAACGATTGCTCAAATTCTGTCTCGGCATAGCCCAGAATCTTTTCCCATCGTGGTGAAAAATAAACCGTATTGTTCAGTAAATCCCAATCCCAGATACCGTCATTGGCACCCACAACAGCCAAGACATACCGCTCTTCAGAGCAGTGAAGAGCCTGCTGTACGTATTGGAGCTGATCTAACGTATGGTTAATTGTCGTAGCCAGTTGCGTGAGTTCGTCTTGTCCCCGTAAATAAACTCTTGCAGAGAGTGTGCCTGCCTGTCCAATGTCTCTCACCCCTTGACTCAGGTGACTCAACCTCGACAAGACATAACGTTCCAAAAGTCCTAACACAAGGGCGCAAAACGCAAGACCAATTAGCAGCGTAGACCAAAAATAGTAGTTAAGGCTGTCTACCCCCTGGGCATATATTTTTCGATAACTGTTGGCAGTGAGCACCAGTGCCGGCTTACCCAACACATCATTAAAACGCACATAGCTAATGATGGTGTTTTCGCCTGAGACCTGGACTGCGAGCGTAGCGGTTTTAAGCTTTGTGTCGATAAAATTGCGGATTTCTTTCGGAAAATCGGCCTTGTCATAACCATAGAGGTTGACTGTAAGCTGTGTGTTAACAGACAACTGCTTGAGCATTGGCGAATCTATAAAGCGCCCCATACTGAAAACCCCATTGGTCAGTCCAGTCCCCTCACTTTTAAGGATTGGCTGACTAGTCACCAGCATTAGCCCTGATGATGTAGACAAAACCCCCTGTCGTTGTTTGTCACTAGAACTGGTGAATTCTTTGGCACTCAATTGAACATACTTCAGAAATTCTGGAGGCGAGGCGAGTGCTTTTGAGTGATAAAAGTCTTGTCCTTTATTTGCTAGAAGCTTGCCAGAGCCATTTGCAATACCAATCGAATTCGCCTTTAAGCTTTTAAAAACGCTGTCATATAGCTGCGTTTTGACGTAGTTAGGGTTCTTGCCTGCCACGAAGTTATAGGTTTCATCCCAGGTCGAGTAGTCTAATGCGCTATCATTCATGCGATTTACCTCGCTGTTCAGCGCATTTTGAAGACGGGCAGCATCTATATAGGCACGATCTTCTTCAAGTCGCGTAAAGTTACTCAGTAAAATGGCTCGTACCGCTGCAAATTGCGCTAAAAACAGGATTGCAAAGCTCCCAGCCACAATAGATGTCACCTTAAAGCGAAGCCCTCCCCAAAACTGAGGTGTATGACTAGACAGCGCAATGTCAGACTCTGCTAATTCAGGAGCTGATTTTTGTGTGAAGGGTAACTTTGGAGCCGTCAGTACCATAATGGTTCAGCACTAAAACTTTACCTAGACAGCTTTTGGGATACAAAAGCCTGATGTCAGTTTGCCCAAAATCTTAAGCTAAAGTACAAAATCTTAAACGTGCTCAAGTTGAGAACTCTAAACGCTCAAGCACTGCATCTGGGTGCGTAGGTAAGGCTGAGGTTAAAACTCGGCATCCGGTTGCGGTTACAAGCACATCATCTTCAATACGGATTCCGCGCACGTCAGCAAAGTCTGCTAGCCGCTCCCAATCAACACAGTCGGCAAAGGTCGCTCGGGTTGCGCGATTTTCTAAAATTGCAGGCACCTGATAAAAACCTGGCTCTATGGTGACAGTCATGCCCGTCTGTAGGGGACGGTTGAGCCGTAGGTACTGCATCCCGTAATCGCTGCTGCGGTTTCGACCCGGTGCATATCCGGCTAAATCTCCGAGGTCTTCCATATCATGCACATCCAGCCCTAGCAGGTGCCCAATCCCGTGAGGGAAGAACAGCGCATGGGCAGAACGCTCCATTAACGTTGCAACATTCCCTTTTAGAATGCCGAGCGCAACCAATCCCTCCGTGATTGTTTTTGCCGCCGTTAAGTGAATATCGCGGTATTCAACGCCAGGTTGAACCATGTCAATACAGGCATCATGTGCCGCCAATACCACTTCATAGACGGCTCGCTGGGTAGCAGACCATTGACCAGACACAGGCCAAGTTCGCGTTACGTCTGCTGCCCACCCTAAGGGATGTTCTGCGCCGACATCAACGAGAAGTAAATCCCCAGGATTCAGGGTGTGATGATAGGTTTGGCTATGCAAAACCTCGCCGTGGGTGGTCACGATGCTTTGATAGGCAGGCTCCATTTGCGAGGCCATCATCACCATTTCCATGGCTGCGCGCACTTCGGCTTCGGTTTTGGCGTGGCGGGTTTGGGTCATCCCTGCGAGGTGTGCTTTGACCGTTACGTCAGCGGCTTGCTGAAGAGGGGCGATCGCCCCTTCATCCTGCACCAATCTAAGCGCGACCAAAGCCTCAGCTAAGGCTAAATCTTTCCCTTGCAGTGTGTTGGCTTCACCCAAAGGCCGACCTAAGACCTGCATCTGCTGCTGACGCGTGGCAAAGTTTTGCACCGGAATGGTTGCCGCGCCCTGGGCGACCTGATGCAGTTCTGCCAGCGGATAATGTGCGACTGCACCTAGGCGATCGGCCATATCGCGGCGTGTGGGAGAGGGGCCATGCCAGAGGGCATCGGCGGGGGTGGCATCTTCTGTAAACAGGGTGAGCTGTCCCTGATGGAGATGAATGACCGCATCTTGAAGGGGTACGCCAGCAAAGTACAAAAAGTGGCTGCTGGCACGAAAGGGATGGTGGTTCGCCGAAAAATTACGCGCGGATGCTGACCCAGACCAGAGCAGAACGGGTGTGTTGAGGCGATCGCCTAACCTTTGCCACCGTTGCTTTAGCCCTGCAACGATATCATTCATATACGGAAGCAGCTAGTAACATCTCTAATGCAATACGCCAGGTCATGGTCTGGACATCTACCTGTTCCCCCATATATTCATATTAAAAATATAAATAAACGATCATCACCAATATCTAAACCACAGCCGATTCTTCGTACCCGAATCTAACCTCAACTGATGTAAATCACCCTGCATTATGCGAGAACGTCTAACG
>JANNDV010000211.1:0-4591 GCA_031387975.1 Acaryochloridaceae cyanobacterium OTE_75_metabat_521
CGCTCCCGCTGAGTCCACCCTTCAGGTTCCACCCGCCGCATTGCCTGCCGCTACCCATCGGATACAAATTTCACTCCCTGGTAAAAGTCAGTCCGTCACCTATATGGGCTATCCCGGGCTTGACCGCCGCGATCTCCGCTATCACTCTGCGATGGTTCTCAACCAAATCTTAGGGGGCGATACCCTTTCGAGTCGGCTAGGGGCAGAAATCCGCGATCGCCAGGGGCTAACCTACGGCATCTATAGCTACTTTGCAGCAGGTCAAATCGCCGGTCCCTTTGTGATCGAAATGCAGACCGCACCCGAAGATACAGAACAGGCGGTAAACAGCACCATTGAGCTGCTCCAGCACCTGCGCCAAAATGGGATCTCTGAGGCAGAACTCAGCGCCGCTAAACGCAGCATCGTAAATAGCTATCCGGTCGAGCTGGCAAACCCAGATGCCGTCGTGCATCGGATGCTTATCAATGCTGTGGATGGGTTTGAAACCGAAGAAATTCGAGATTTCCCCCTCAAAATTGAGTCCGTTTCAATGGCGCAGATTGACCAGGTGATTCAAGAATTAATCTTGCCCGATCATCTGCTTATCGTGACCGTTGGCCCCGATCTTTAATTCTCTGGTCACACATTCTTTAGTCTCTAGCTGGCTACCCTGCGGGAGGCAAGCCACGACTCCGCTCAGCCAGCTAGAGTCTAAAGATGCTGCATTGCAGAGCTGCCCGTGCCCTGAAACATCAGCCAAGACATCACAAAATTGCTGATAAAAATAAACAGCAGCGTCGTCACCACCGCCGCCGTGGTAGATTGCCCTACGCCCTTGGCTCCCCCTGTGGTGGTTAGCCCCCAGCTAGAGCCAATAATGGCAATAATGGCACCAAATACCATCGCCTTGAGCAGCGCACTCCAAACATCCCAGAGCGTCATAAACGACTGTACCGAGTCCAAAAAAGCCCCTACTGGAATCCCATACATTAAGGCAGCAACACCCATCCCCCCACCAATGCCGGCGATTAGGCAAAAAATGGTCAGGATGGGCAACATCACGCAGCAGGCAATCAGCCGTGGAATCACTAGATAATCGACCGGATCGGTATTGAGCATCTGAAGCGCGTCAATTTGCTCTGTCACCCGCATCGTGCCAATTTCTGCGGCAAAGGCAGAGCAGACCCGCCCTGTTAAAATAACCGCAGTCAACACAGGCCCCAGTTCACGGGTCAAGGCCAGAGCCAAGACCCCTCCCACGGCGCTACCCAATCCAAAATTGAGGAATTCTCTCGCCACCTGAATCGTAAATACCATGCCCACAAAAGTGGCGGTCAGCAGCGCCACCAGCAGCGACTCTGGCCCTACGATCGCCATCTGCTCGAGGGTATTTCGGCGGTGGATTTTGCCCTGAATGAGATGCACCAATACCTGACCACCGAGCAAAACGGCTGATAGCAGCCGTTTGCTCCAGGTATTAAAGCCCGTCCACTCAAAGGGCGATTGATGCCGAGGCTTGACCATAAGCCGTAGGAGATACTCTCAAATCCACTGATTTAGTCTGACTGGAATTTTGACAGGTTTATCCCTTTAGAGTGGCTTTAGCGCCTTAAGCCTTTATAAAACGCAACAGACAGGGCTGCTACCGCTATCCTCGCAGTTTTTGAGACCAAACCCGTGTCGGTAGACCCCACACGTAAATGAACCCTTCTGCCGCCTTATGGTCAAAGGCATCATCACTGCCGTAGGTGGCTAGGTCAGATGCGTAGAGCGAGAATTCAGACTTGCGACCCACGGGGGCAGCAATGCCCTTAAAGAACTTCATCCGCACCACGCCTGTCACCCGCTCTTGGGTTTGAGCAATAAAGGCATCTAGCGCCTGTTTGAGCGGACTATACCAAAGGCCGTTGTAGACAAGCTGGCTATAGCTTTCTTCAATGCCGCGTTTGTAGTGGCTTACGTCAGCGGTCAGCGTGAGGCTTTCGAGGTCGCGGTGGGCGGTAATTAGGGCAATTAAAGCAGGGGCTTCATAGATTTCGCGAGATTTAATACCTACCAGTCGGTTTTCAACCATGTCGATGCGCCCTACGCCGTGACGACCTGCCGTTTGGTTGAGGTGGCGCACTAGCTCAACGGGGGCAAGGGCTTTACCATTGAGCGCGGTGGGCAAGCCTTTCTCAAAGCTGATTTCAACGTATTCTGGCTCATTGGGCGTGTTGGCGATCGCCGTCGTCATCTCAAACACCTCCTCTAGAGCCTCATTCCATGGGTCTTCGAGAGGGCCGGCCTCAATACTGCGACCCAGCAAATTTTTATCAATACTGTAGGGCGACGATTTTTTGACCGGAGATGGGATTCCGTAGCGCTCACCGTAGGCGATCGTTTCTTCGCGGCTCATGCCCCACTCCCGGGCAGGGGCAAGCACTTTCAGGCTAGGGTTGAGCGCTGTAATCGAAACATCAAAGCGCACCTGGTCATTGCCTTTCCCAGTACAGCCATGAGCCACTGCATCGGCTCCGTAGCGATCGGCAGCCTCAACCAGCAGTTTGGCAATTAGCGGACGCGCCAGCGCCGTCGAGAGTGGGTAGCGATTTTCGTAAAGGGCATTGGCCTGAATCGCTGGGAATGCATAGTCTTCGATAAAGCTTTGGGTTGCATCTGCCACCAACGATTCTTCGGCTCCGGAATCTAGCGCCTTTTGTTGGATCGGGCCTAGCTCATCCCCCTGCCCCAAGTCAGCCGCTAGGGTAATGACCGACTCAACGCCCCACTCTTTCATCAGGTAAGGGATACAAACCGAGGTATCTACCCCACCGGAATAAGCCAATACAACCTTTTTGGCACGCCCCATAGTCTTCTCACGCAAAATGACAACAGGCTCCTATCTTAAGGGATTAAGCCTAATTCAGCCGCATCTTTTTTGAGGACGCGATCGCAGGAAAACTCCCCTGCTGGGTAACCGCTAGAGTCTTTATACTAATAACGTTTGTGCCAAGGAGTGCGCCCGTGTTTTGCAGCGTTGTGATTCCAACTTATAATCGTAAGCCGATTTTAGAAAAATGCTTACAGGCACTTGAGCAGCAAACCTTGGATGCAGCGTATGAGGTTGTCGTCGTAGACGACGGCTCCACGGATGGAACTGTTGAGTGGTTAAATCAATCTTCTCAGATTTTTCCCCACGTTCGGCTGCTGCAACAAAACCACCAAGGCCCTGCTGCTGCCCGTAACCTGGGGGTTAAGCAGGCGGCTGGAGACACCATTATTTTTATTGATAGTGACCTAGTGGTTACGGAAATATTTCTGCAAGCGCATACAGAGGCGATGACTCAAGCCCAGCAGGCACTGGGGCATAACTGCCTATTTACCTATGGCGCAGTCATTAACACCAGCAACTTTGATGCCCCCACTGCCGAAGCCTACAAAATTACCGATTTTTCAGCCGCGTACTTTGCCACCGGAAATGTGATGATTTCCAGACAGTGGCTCCTCCAGGCAGGGTTATTTGACACGCAATTTTCTCTTTATGGCTGGGAAGATTTAGAGCTAGGCGTTCGCCTGAAAAGTTTAGGATTAAAGTTGGTCAAAGTTCCCGAAGCCGTTGGGTATCATTGGCATCCAGCCTTTACGCTCGATCAGCTTCCGGCACTGATTGATCAAGAACTTCAGCGTGGCAAAATGGGCGCGGTTTTTTATCAAAAACATCCCACTTGGGCAGTGAAGATGATGCTCCAAATGACGACATTACACTGGTGCCTGTGGGGCGGTCTTTCTTTCGGGGGAATGCTAAACGAACGATCTCTGCGTCCGGTGATGGCGTGGCTGATTCAAAAAGGTAAGCCAAGCTTAGCCTACCAAGTTGCTCGGATTTTTCTCAACTGGTACTGCTTGCAGGGGCTTAATCAAGCGATTCGCTAAGGTAAGCAGTATTTACCCCTCGCGAAATCGTTATGTTTAGCGCAGAAAAGAACTAACGAGCCAAAACAAGACAAAAATGACCAGTGTAGCAATGGTTTGGGAGGTAATACCGAGGGGCGGTAGACCAAACTGTAGCAAGAGCGTGCTCAATAGCCCACCGAGAACCAAAGTGCTCAGGGTGAATAAAAAAGCGCGACCCAGCCGCTGCTCTTTGCGATTGAGCCAATACATGGTGAAACCAACGCCGAGCGCCACCAAGAAGGCCAGCGAGTTTTCCGTTTGACCTGTCGTGGGCGATTGATTGACCACCGCAATGGTTCCTAATGCCGTAAACACACCTGCCGAGGTCAAGACTTCGGTAACGCTGGGCTTGTCAAGGGTTTTTTGGAGCCATACAGGGGGTTGTGTTGCTTTGGATATCGCTGCGGCTCTAGATGCTTTTTCCGCAATTTTTTCAGCAAACCGAATGCCTTCGGGTACCGTCACTTTGCCTTCTTGGCGCTTGCGAAGCCGATCCATCAAGATGGCATCGTAGGCGGTCTCAATGTCTTGACGCGCCCGTTCATCATTGGGATGGTTCTCAACGAGGCGATCGCGGGCACTCTGAATCTCTTCAAAGGAAGCATCTTCTGGCACTTCCAGCTTTGAGTAGGGATTTTGTTCGCTCATGCGCTTGTCTTCCATGGCCCTTCCA
>JANNDV010000225.1:0-11399 GCA_031387975.1 Acaryochloridaceae cyanobacterium OTE_75_metabat_521
GTGAATATGCGCTTCATCTATAAAAACCAGGAGATGGTCATGCTCTAGGGCATCCTGCATTAAGCCTTTGAGCGGTTCACTACAATACCCTTGAGCAGCTCATTTTCTTTTTGCCCTTGCTATGGGTCTTTTGCCTATATATCAACCCAGTTTGGGGTTCAGCTATTGGCGCTGTCTGGGTCTTTGGTCGTACCGTCTATGCCTGGGGTTACTACAAAGCGGCTGAAAAACGCGCTCCTGGTTTTGCGATCTCATCCCTCAGCAGTTTAATTCTGCTGCTGGGTAGTCTCTTCAAGTTAGAACAGTTTGCCTATCTGAGTCTGACTTGACCAGACGCGATCGCCCTCCTCCTCCCTTCCCTCTGCCAAACGTCAGATCCGCCCCTCGTCCTGGGCTTGGCGGCGGCTCCGGCGAATGCAGGGTGCCCAAGTTGGGGCAGGGGAGTCAGAAACGGGCGGTCGCTGCGGAGGCTAGCCCTGAAAGTATTGCGTTTCTAGCGACCTAGCCAGTTTTTGCGACACAGTCATATCTCTACAGTTAGAAATTTTTCAGACAGCAGCTCAGTCATTGGAAAGATGCTTCATCTTTACTGAATACCTAAGATGTACATTTGAAGCGAAGCTACGGATAGGTGCAAGCAGCGTAAAATCCTTTCAGGACAAGCTATTCAGATGTCAAATTTTCAACTTAAATTTTAACCTGCTCCTATGAATTGCCGTTCAAACCGCAGCAAATGGCAGCGCTCAATGCAGCTTGACTCACAAAAACGGTTAGCGAGAATTGGACTTAATGAATAATAACCCTCCCACCACTCCTGCACAATGTCCCTTCCGTGGAACCCGCATTGGTGGCGCGCTTGGCTCCAAGCCGCAAGTTGATGATTGGTGGCCGAACCGACTTCAGGTTGAATTGCTCCACCAAAATTTGCCCCAAGCCAACCCGCTACGAGATTTTGATTACAAGGGAGCCTTCGAGAAGGTTGACTTTGAACAGTTAAAGGGCGACATCAAAGCGCTGCTGATCGATTCAAAGGACTGGTGGCCAGCCGACTATGGGAATTATGGGCCTCAGATGATTCGCATGGCGTGGCACTCCGCAGGCACCTACCGGATCGCAGATGGTCGCGGTGGAGCGAGTCAGGGGATGCAACGCTTTGCACCCATCAATTCGTGGTGGGATAATGGCAACACTGATAAATCACGACGGCTGCTCTGGCCCATCAAGCAGAAATATGGTGCTGCATTAAGCTGGGCCGATCTGATGGTTCTGACGGGCAACTGCGCGCTCGAAATCATGGGGTTTAAGACCTTCGGTTTTGGTGGCGGTCGCCTGGATGCTTGGGAAGTGGATCGCTCGACTTACTGGGGAGCAGAGTTCTGGAACGGCGATCCGGTTAACGATGTCAAAGAGCATCCGGGTCATCCTGACGAGATGGTTACTCGCACGATTCGGTGGGTTGGGAAGCCGAACGAGGAATACTACGACCTTGAGAACCCGCTAGCAGCTTCGCACCAGGCGCTGATTTACGTCAATCCAGAAGGTCCAAACGCTGACGGCGACCCCTATGGCTCGGCACGAGACATTCGCGAAACTTTTGCGCGGATGGGCATGAATGACGAAGAAACGGTCGCGCTCATTGCAGGGGGTCATGCCTTTGGCAAAAGTCACGGCATGGTTTCGCCGGACAAGATTGGTCCAGCACCAGAAGCGGCACCGATTCAGGCGATGGGCTTGGGTTGGCAGAACCCTGAAGGGACTGGGTTTGCCGAATATACGATGACGAACGGAATCGAAGGATCGTGGACTCCAAATCCAACCCAGTGGGACAATAGTTACCTCACCAATCTCTTTAAGTACGACTGGGAACAAACTAAGAGTCCAGTAGGTGCCATTCAGTGGAAGCCAAGTAATCCTGACGCGCCAAAGACACCCGACGCCCATTTGCTGGGGGTTGAACATCCGTTAATGATGATGACTTCGGACATTGCGTTGAAGGTCGATTCAACCTATCGCGCGGCTTGTCAGCGCTTCTTGGATGACTTTGATTACTTCAGTGATGCGTTCGCGCGCGCTTGGTTTAAGCTGATCCATCGGGATATGGGGCCGAAAACGCGCTATCTTGGCTCGGAAATCCCAGAGGAAGATCTGATCTGGCAAGATCCCATTCCGGCATTAGATCATGATGTCGTTGATGCCGCAGATATCAATTCTCTTAAGGATAGGATTTTAGCGAGTGGTTTCTCTGTTTCGGCACTTGTGTCAGCCGCTTGGGCGGCGGCATCGAGTCACCGCAATTCCGACAAGCGCGGCGGCGCAAATGGGGGGCGCGTTCGCCTCAATCCTCAGAAAGACTGGGAAATGAACCGTCCGCAGGAGCTTGGCGAGGTTCTATCGACCCTTGAGCGAATTCAGGCGGACTTTAATGGCGTTCAGTCGGGCAACAAAAAAATCTCAATGGCTGACCTGATCGTCCTCGGTGGCTGTGTTGCAATTGAGAAGGCTGCACAAGAGGCTGGGCTTTCCGTTGCCGTCCCGTTTACTCCGGGTCGGATGGATACGACTCAGGAGCTGACGGATGTTGCCAGCTTTGACTTTCTGAAGCCGGTTTCGGACGGTTTCAGAAATTATCACAATGAGGCTGTGGGGTATAAGGTGAAGCCGGAGCGGATCTTCCTTGATCGGGCGCAGCTTCTCACGCTGACCGCGCCCGAATGGACGGTTCTAGTCGGCGGTCTTCGTGCGCTCGATCAGAATTGGGACTATTCAAGACACGGTCGCTTTACTGACCGACCCGGCATCTTGACCAATGACTTTTTCCGTGTCCTGACCAGTATGGACTATGAGTGGAAACCTGTGGACAATCGCGAGATGCTCTTTGAAATCTGCGATCGCAAAACAGGTGAAGCGAGGTTCACCGCAACTCGCTGCGATCTCGTCTTCGGCTCGAACGCGGAACTGCGTCAGATTGCTGAAGTCTATGGCGCTGATGACGGTCATGAGCGCATGGTCAAGGACTTCGTCGCAGCCTGGAACAAGGTGATGATGCTTGATCGCTTCGACATTCGCGCATAACGCTCCTGTGCCGCTTTAAGAACTTCCTGACCGTGTTCAGTAGCTTGGTGCTTTTTGACAGCATTTAGCCACGCTTCTTTGTCTGTGCATAATTCTTTGTCGCTCGTTTCTGAGCTTCACTCGTTGCCATCGCCATTACTCCAATTTCTGCGCTTATATCAACCTCAATTGGCTCCAAAATGTGTGATGTAATTAAAAGTGAAAGTTCCTGTCAAAAAATGGATAGAAGCTATGATTTATAAGACTTCCAGTCAATGGAGGTCATTCAGAAAAAGACCAGGATCTTGTTCCCACATTTTGAGAACTTGATATTCATGGCGAGTGGTTCCATAGACAAAAGCAGACTCGATCTCTGTCCCTTCGGCAGGAGGGCGTAAGAGAACAAAGACCTGAAGGATGGGGAGCCTATAGAGTCGATAAAGCCTGACCCAATAATCTAAAAATCTAAGGGGTAAAGGAGGTTCAGAAACCAGTTTGACCTAAAACTCTAGATGCAGAATCTGGCCTTGAAACCTTGAAAAGGTGACGGAATCAGCACGAATGGGTTCAATGCTCAATTCGGATTTGAGGACAGTTGCCGATTCAACGGGTTGGCCTAGAACCCAAGAGGCAAAACGTTCGGGATGCTTTTCAGCGAGAAGTTTGCAGACGTTATCCAAAGCCATTGAGTCAAAGATTCAGAAGCAGAGACATCATATATTAGAGGGTACACGCCAAGGTTTTAGAGAGCCGCCACTTTAGTTTTGGGTTTGGGCGATCGCTATGAACTCATGATTAACCTGCGATCGCCAGTAGTCACAGCGCCTAATCATCGAGTGGCTGTGCGATTGAAAGGCGATCGCAGGACAAAACGCCAGCATCGGAATTATTCCCCAGTTCGCATCGCAGTCATCAGGCTTTGGTAATATACCTGCTGATACATTTGCCGCAGCGCCTCTAAAAGCTTTTGCCCCTCTGCCCCGCTGCTGCCGAAAGGGGATGCCGTAGGTTCTTCTACAGGAAAGGCCCCCAATACATCCAGCACATTTTCTTGCGTGGGGGGTGGCGCAATAACAACCAGAGAAGGATCAAGCTGGGCACTGTAGTGCCAAAATCTCAGGGCAAGATCCGGTAGTACAGAACGCTGTTCTGTAAGGGCGGGGGGGTTCTCAAACGCAGCGTCTGGATCGCTTCTCAACTGACGCAAAGTTTCGATAATCTGGGCTTTATTGCGCCCTCGCAGCTCAAACAAAATGAATGGATTTTGGCTAAAGTAGTCGCCCAAGAGGTAGTACACCGCGCCGATATGCTTGCACGGATTCACAGGGTCGGGACAGTCGCAGGTGCTGTGAATGTCAAATTTACTGAAGGGAAATAGGCTGAGTCCGCTGGCGGTAAAGGCATCCTCTATGGTTTGGGGCATTTCCCCTGCCAGCAGCTTTGCGGCAAAAATAGCGCGTGTGGATAGTTCTTCAATCACGTACCCCCACTGCTCATCGGTGAAGGGATCTAGCCCTAAAGAGACTTCGTAGGGTTCTGGTGCAGTGCCCTGCACTTGAGCCAATACCTGGGGACCTTGGAAGTTGAGAGACAGCACTCGACCTTCGCGCGCATAGTTTCTAGCGCGTTCTAGTCGTCGCCGCCAGCCAAAGGATTCTAGGACATCAATCCATCGCTGCGCCCACCATTCACGTTCTGCCACAGGTTGCAAGGGTTCAGCCGTCATGGTGCCTACCTGTTTGGGATAAGTTCTTTACCTATGCTAAGTCAGGCTTGCTGTCTCTTTGCCTAGGACGGGAGATTAGTTTGCAGTTCTGGAATGTTTTCCTCAGCAGAAACAGCGGCTTGTTCTGGCTCCCAATGGCTCAACATAATGGCGTTAGTGGTATTCCCCACAATATTGAGCACGGTTTTAAACCCGTCGGTCAACCGATCAACCCCAGCCACGATCGCCACGCCCTCAATCGGTAGCCCCGCCGCAGATAGCACCGTTGTCATGGTAATGAGCGCTGAACCTGGAACGCCAGGGGTACTGAAAGAGACTAGGAGAGTGCTGACGGCGATCGCCAACAGCATTGAAGAGGTCAGCGGCACTTGATAAACCTGCGCAATAAATACGGCATTAAAACCTTGTAAGATTGCCGATCCATCACGCTTCAGGGCAGTCCCCAAGGGTAGAGAAAAGGTCGCAATTTCGGGGCGCAAACCGTAGCTTTCCTGGACATTTTGCAGGGCGATCGGCAGGGCAGCGTTAGAACTGGCGGTACCAAAGGCTAAAGACAATGCTGGAAACATGCTGCGAAAAAAGTGGAGCGGTTTGGCTCGTAGGGCAAACAAGATGCAGGTATAAATGCCAATCATGAGGGCGGTGGTGGTGAGCAAACCCAACACGTACACCAGCAGCCGCACAATAATTTCTGGCCCTTGGGTGGCAATGACAGAGCTAATGAGGGCAAATACGCCAATGGGCGCGATGTACAGCACCAGAGCCAATACTTTTTCAAAGATTGCATAGCAGCTTTCGATAAAGGCTAAAAAGCTGGCGGCTTTATCCCCCACAAACTGGATGGCAATGCCGATGAGCGCAGCAGAGACGATAATTTGCAGGAGATTGGCGGTGCTTAAGGCTTCAAGGGGGTTAACGGGCACCAAACTCACCAACCAATCTAGCAGCGAAAGCCCCTTTGCCTGCGCCAAACCTTCGGGAAGGCTAAACCCTGTCACGCCTGCTCCTGGCTTTAGCAGAAAGGCCATGCCCATACCCAAGGCGGTGGCAATCATACTGGTGATGACGTAGCTACTCAAAAGCTTGATGGCGTAGCGCCCCACCTGCGCTGCATTTTGGATACGAGTTAGTCCCAAAATCATGGAGCAAAATACGATGGGCACCACTACAAACTGAATCAGCCGCAGAAAAACTTCGCCGATGGGGGTGAGGAGGTAGTGGTCGAGGGGGGCGATCGCCGCTGGAAATATACCATTGAGCAGTGCGCCGAACAAAATCCCAAGGCCAAGGAATGCCAGAATGATGGTCGATAAATTCATAGCAGTGTGATGGATGGGGCTTGATCTGGATTTAAGCAGCCCTTAATCTATCACCACGGCGGTTCATGGATTTGAATAGTATCTTACCGTCTGGATATTCTTTATGAATTTTTGAGAATAGCTTTTAAGAACACATAGGAAATTTCTTGCCCAGTGATATTGCCATGATCCTTAACAAAGTCGTCTGCTAAAAGATTGTAAACCTTGCCAGAAGTAAATTCTGGATAATTGCTATTGGTTGGGAGTAGCTTGCTCGGTACACTTTCTGGCGTTTTTATCGCACCGTTTCGACCCATCCCACCATACAGATCGTTCTCGTCGCCAATTGCTGAACTTACCTGGTTGGCTAATCGAGACGCAATGGGATACGCAAGACCTACTGCTTGATCATTTTTGGTGTGGGTGATTAAAATAGGGCCATTGATCAGGGAACTTGTCACCACAGGACGGAAAAATCCATCATTTTTTAACTCACCATCAGCTTTTGCGAAGCCATTATGAGAAAAGGCAGCTTGAAGGAGAACTAAAGATTGAATTTTAAGTGATATCCCTCCAGATTGACCTAGGGTAGCAGCCGTCACCAATCGTCCTCCAAAGCTATGTCCTACAAGGTGAAGCTTTAGGGCAGCAAATTGACCCTGTAGTTGCTGTAGCACTTGATTTAGCCCTTTGCTCCCCACAACTCCAGCACGCTCTTTCATCTGATAGTACGTCGTAAAGTTAAGCAGGTTCTTTGCACCAGAGAACAGTCCTCCCAATGCATCTCCTATACCACCCGCAGCTGCGCCGCTTTCAAAATCGGCTGCACCGCCTTTTCCAAGTTCGGAGGGTAGGCTTAGGGGCTTGGAGAGTCGGTCTAGCAATTCTTTCTCATCAAGCTTAAAAAATAAATCTGAAGCATCTTCATCATTGATCGCATCCTTCTGAAGCATGTTCCTCATTAAGGCTACAAACTTTTTACGGGCAGCAGGGCTATCTTCAAGATCCTCTAGCAGTTTTGCCGCTTTATCGAGTTGAATATCGGCATCCTTAGCACTAAAGAAGCCCTTTAACCCCTTGAGCTGAATGCGCAATTTCTCAATGGACCGATCATTATTGATGGAAGCAGCACCTCCTCCAGGTATGAGATCTTTGTCTGCAAATTTCTTGGAGGGCCAAAGCACCCCAAGAATGGCAAACTTCCGTTTTGTCATGTTCGGCATTCCAGTTGCCTGGACTCGAAGAGAGGCAAAAAATCTCTCGTAGAGGTTTTTGGCTTCCGAATTATCATTATTCCAACCATGAGAAATAACGATTAGATCGCTTACGTCAACATTTGTCGTCAGAAATGTGACTAAATCCTTCACGTGTTGAGGTTTAAACAAAGTTCCTTCTTTTGTAAATTCAACTTCAAAATAAGGAAAGCCTGATAGTTCTGACATAAAATTACTCCTAGTTAAACGGACTGAATCGCGCGCATGAGATCGAGTAATCCATAGCCTTGGAAATAGCGATCGCGCTTGAGGTCTGTCGCCGAATCCAGAAAAATTTGCTTCACCGCCTCTGGTTGCCCAATAAATTCACGACGTACCGAGAGAAATGCTGCGATCGCCCCTGAAACATGCGGCGAGGCCATACTTGTGCCACTTTCTTCTAGATAGTTGCAATCGGGCACTTTTTTAAGTATCTTTTCAAGCTTGCTCCCAGCCGCACAGGACAGAATTTTTTCTCCAGGCGCGATGAGATCTGGCTTTAAACGTCCATCGCCCGTGGGGCCTTTGGACGAAAAATAGGACGTGCCATACTGATGTGGTGCTTCACGATGGGTTGCACCAACCGTAATTGCCATTTCCGCATTTCCAGGATCGTTGATCGTCAAATCTAAACCTGTCCGAACACCCCCTTTGGCAGCACTCATAGAAACACCAAATCCGGTATTACCAGCGGCAACAACGACAACCACCCCAGAACGAACAAGCCTGTTAACCTCAACACATAAGGGGCTATTGCCACACCCAAACCACTCAGCGTCAAATTCATAGCCAAGGCTCATATTGACCCCATGCACTCTGAGCAGCCTTCCGTATTCGTTTAATTCTTGAATGTATCCAATGGCAGCGATGGCACTGCTGACCAACCCATCTCCTTTTTCATCCAGGACTTTAAGGCTTAACAGTTTGGTTCGCGGAGCTACCCCTGAAATGCGCTTAAGAGGGACAGGCTCATAGGTTATTTCTCCTTTTTCGTCCTGGGCACGAGTATAGGCAAGAATTTTGGGGGTATCTCCCTTAATATTCTTTTTATTAACTTCGCTCGGCTCTTCCAATTCCCCTGCAAGAATGCCAGCGACATGGGTGCCGTGGCCAAAATCATCTTTAAGGGGATCTAATGCTCCAGTGGTAAAGTCTTTAGGAAGCAAAGGAAGTTTTAGACTCAGATTTTGATTTTTACTAAAGTGTGGGTGTTGGCTATTAATTCCTGAATCAATAACAGCCCAAACAATATCTTCACCCAATGCAGCAAACGAGCTATGGGCAGCATTAGCCTTAATGGTGCCAATTGACTTATTGAGTTGGGCTTTAAGTTTGAAGTCTGGCCAGAATCGTTTAATAGCCTGTAAGGCTTTGGGTGCTTCGATATCTAATCTAACAAGCTGCTTAATCTGTGAGGGTGTCAGCTCAGCAAATATATACTGGCGAGCATACCGACTTTTTACCTCATTTACAAATTGCGAGCATTCCAATTGCTCCATTAATTCTTGAACCCTATGTTTCGCACCAGGCAATCCAAAGGTATCGCCTGCGTAGTCAGGGTTAAGATCTATCACCACGGGCAATTTTTCTTCTAATTCTGCCCTTAAACTTGACTTGCTTTGGCTAATACTATCCATTTGCCCCATTAATGGAGCTGCAATGGTGACTTTCAGAAAGTCTTCAGAACTGAATTCGTCTGATTTAGAAGCTTTACGTTTAGCCATGTCTTTAGGATATAAAACAAGCCCTTAGAAAAGTGCAATGAGCTGCCAGAAAAGCTTATCTACCCTTAAGTCATTCCTAGATCTTTACAAAATAGTTCTAACAACAAAGCTTGAGTAAGCTTTAACATATTGTTCAATAATATATGTCAATATAAACTGAATTAAAAGTTGAAAATATATTTATTTATACTTCCTGGAAAGAAAAATAGGATTAATTAAATTACTACGATCTCTGCGCATCGACCCTTCCCCCAGCACCCCAAATCAAAAGTCTTAGTCTCCACCAGTCACGCTGTCCCGAGCGATGGCGCGTTAACGGCATGGCAATCAGCATCCATCTCATCGCCGACTGGCAAAAGTGTGCCGTCCTCGATGGGGATGCATATTCTCTAGTCCTATCGCTTTAGCTAAATCCGTCATCACGGGAATCGACCACGAGAAGTCAAGTGACCATTCCCAAATCATCAGTAGAGTTGATAGCGTTGGTCTCCGGCGACTACGTCGCTAGCAACGCTGTGTAGCTGGCGGTATGGCCTCTCCCCCAAGCCTCGCATTCAGCGAAAAAGCACTGGAGCCAAGAGTGGCGATCGCAGAATGATACTTCTCTCGCTGATTGTTATGTTCAGGCAACCCTAACGCCAGCCAACACAGGCAATATTGAAAAGCTTAAACGCCAGCTTTAGCAGGCTCAATGGGGCTTTTGAGCTTTACCTCTAGCTCAGATCCCTTTTTAAGCACCACCTCACCACCTGGGCTAGCCAGAACAAAAGCAGTCGCTGCCGCCGCACCTGCAATCCCGCCATATTTTTGTCCCGCTTTTTTGCCGACAAAGTGACCCGCAGCGGTGCCGCCCATCACAATGCCAACGTTTTTCAAGAACTGGCCTTTGGTCTTAGATTCTATTTTTGTGTTGAGCAGTGTGGCCTCAATGGGCTGAGTGGTTCCGTTTTTAAGCACAATATCGTCAAAAACCAGGTGCAAACTTGCCTTACGGCCTCTTTCGGCTTTAACCACATCTTCTAAATGAGCTTCAATCTTTGCCCCTTTAAGGACAGGATTGCCACCTACAAGAGGGCTTTTGACCGGAAGCGTCAAGCGATCTTGATTACGATTTTTTCCCGTCGAAACTTCGGCGGGTAGAGAGACTTCAAAGGTAGTTCCTGCTGCAATCGAGCCAGGGGCAAGCTGAGTCTGAGAAGAGGCGGAGGGTTCTGAACTTTTACCGCAGGCTGCAATACCGCTGACCAAAAGAAGGCTTACACAAAAAGGTGCTAATACTCGTTTCATATTATTTCAACTCTCACAACACCTTCATTTCACCACTTCAAGCCAAAAAAGAGTATTAAAGTATACACATGTTAAGAAAAAGCCAGAAATTAGGCTCTAGTGTGCTTAGGCGCAGCCAGGATTGAGCTGAATCATTTGCCAAGTTACAAAGGTTCCGATGGGACTCCAGAGTAGGTAGGGCAGCAGTAGGGCGATCGCCCAGCCCGAAATAGGCCAGACCAGCAAGCCCAAGATGAGGCACACAAAAAAGCCCGTTGCGCCAATGGCGGTACCCACCCTCAGGCTACGCAGGTTACACATGATAGGGGTATAGATGAGCGTAACGACCTCTAACAAGAGATAGCCTGCCATTAGCCCCCAAACGCGAGGGGTTCCAGGCTCTGTGACCCAAACAATGTAGGCAGACCAGGCGGCACAAATAAAAATGACGGTCCAAGTCACGGGAATCGCCCACTCAATTTTGAGCCAGTTGGGTCTGCGGAGCCGAAAGAACCAACGCAGATCACTTTGAAGCAATCGGTTAATGGCCAAGGCGACGAGAAGCGCAACCCCTCCAATGGCAAGCCAAGCCGGAATCATAGCGATTCCTCCATACATTTATCTCGATATTTATCACTCTCAGCATAGGGGAATAGATGGGTAATGCCCATGCTCAAAAGAGTGATTCGCACACCTTTTAGTGGAGGGTAGGCTCAGAAGTCTACTTCTCCCCAATTCTGGAGAAGGAATTTGTTCAAGAACGTGCCATTTTGATGCGCGTCCTTGCCCAAATCGCAATGCTCCAGACTGCCATCACAGGCAGTAGCCAATTTCCAAATCTGACGTAGAAGGTCTGAGTGCTGCGCCGCTCAATCTCTGCGACGTGGGTTACGCTCTCATTTACCGCAGACTTCCAGAGCGTTTGCCCGCGCGGATCGATCACCGCAGATAGCCCCGTATTGGTGACGCGCACCAACCAGCGATCGTTCTCAACGGCCCGAATCACGTCTAGGGCGTGGTGCTGTGCCATCATGCGATCGCTGTAGGGGTCATTGTTGGCAATACTGAGGATAAACTGCCC
>JANNDV010000164.1:0-6517 GCA_031387975.1 Acaryochloridaceae cyanobacterium OTE_75_metabat_521
TCTGCGTAAGGTTTTACGAAATCATCGCTCCTTTCCAACGGATGAATCGGCTTTGAAGGTCATTTACTTAGCGATTCACAATATCTCGAAGAAATGGACGATGCCGATCCGCGATTGGAAAGCTGCCTTAAATCGCTTTGCTATTGAGTTTGAGGGGAGGTTTCCTTTGTAACTTTTATCCCCTCACACAAACTACTTTACAAACTCTTAGTATTTCTTATAACTCTATTTTTTATGTTGTATCTAACACCTAGAGTACGTCTATTATCAAATATTTTTGATATTACTGAACCGTTAAAAAGCTTGTCAACCAACCGCATGATGCTTTTTGCATCTACCATTGCGTGTATACGCTGAGTAAACCTATTCTGGCAAAACACGATCGCCCACCTAGACAAACCAACAAATACCCAGCACTACAATGAATCTCAACGACATCTGCCAAAATAAGAAAGGAAAACCCTCAACACCTTCCCAGCCACTTCAACCTACCCTCCATGCTCCGCCTTACCGAAGTTAAACTACCGCTAGACCACACCGAGCCAGAGATTAAAGCCGCCATTCTTAAAAGGCTGCAAATTAACGCCGCCGATTTAGTAAAATATTCCATTTTTAAGCGCAGCTATGATGCCAGAAAGAAAGGCGCAGTCTGCTTTGCTTATGTTTTAGACGTTAAAACAACCCAAGAAAAACAGCTCCTTGGGCGGTTCAAAAAAGACCCCCACGTAGTGCTAACGCCGGACACTTCCTATCGCTATGTTGCGCAAGCGCCGCCAACCTCCACGCCGCTAGAAACCCGCCCCATCGTGATTGGCAATGGACCCTGTGGGATGTTTGCGGGGCTGCTGCTGGCACAGATGGGCTTTCGTCCGCTAATCTTGGAGCGGGGAAAAATCGTGCGCGATCGCTCCGTTGATACCTTCGGCTTCTGGAGCAAGGGCAAATTCAACCCAGAATCTAACGCGCAGTTTGGTGAAGGCGGCGCGGGTACTTTCTCTGATGGCAAACTCTACAGCCGCATCAAAGATGCCAACCGTCAGGGACGCAAAGTATTGGTTGAGCTGGTCAATGCGGGGGCTTCCCCTGAGATTTTGTATATCAATAAACCCCACATTGGCACTTATCGCCTCGTCAAAATTGTAGAGAACCTGCGCCATCGCATTGAGGCGTTAGGCGGCGAAATCCGCTTTCAGAGTCGAGTCGAAAATCTTGCAATCGAGAACGGACAGGTGTGTGGTGTCACCCTTGCTGATGGCGAATTTATCCCCAGTCAGCATGTGGTGCTTGCCGTGGGGCACAGCGCCCGCGATACCTTTGAAATGCTCCATCGTCAAGGCGTTTACATTGAGGCCAAGCCCTTTTCCATCGGCTTTCGGGTGGAGCATCCTCAAGCGCTAATTGACCAGTGCCGACTGGGTTCCCAAGCAGGCCACCCGATGCTGGGTGCCGCCGACTATAGCCTAGTACATCACTGCTCTAATGGGCGATCGGTGTATAGCTTTTGCATGTGCCCAGGGGGGCAGGTGGTGGCGGCAACCTCAGAACTGGGAAGGGTTGTGACCAATGGCATGAGCCAGTACGAACGCAGCGGCAAAAATGCCAACAGCGGTATCGTCGTCGGCATTACCCCAGAAGATTACCCTGGCAGTCCCTTGGCGGGGATGGCGTTGCAGCGTCGTTTAGAAGAGGGAGCCTTTGCCTTAGGCGGCGGCACCTACGAAGCCCCAGGGCAGTTGGTAGGGGATTTTCTGGCTCAGCGCCCCTCTAAACAACTCGGTACCGTAAAGCCGTCTTACAAACCTGGTGTGCATTTATGCGATTTGAGTTCTAGCTTGCCAGACTATGCGATCGCCGCCATCCGTGAGGCCATTCCTGCTTTTGACCAGCAGATTGAAGGGTTTGCCATGCATGATGCGGTGCTGACAGGCGTTGAAACGCGCACCTCATCCCCCATCTGCATTAAACGCGGGGCTGACTATCAAAGCCTTAATACCAAAGGGCTGTACCCCGCTGGGGAAGGTGCAGGCTATGCAGGGGGCATTCTTTCCGCTGGTGTGGATGGCATTAAGGTTGCAGAGGCGGTTGCGCTAAGCATGATGGAAGCCGCTGCTTGCAAGGTTTAATCATTTAGGAATGAGAATAAAATAACATTCAGGTTTTGTAGGGGCGGGTTTTGCCGATAAATCTGGGATTTTCTAACGCAGTATCAGCCAAACCCGCCCTTACGTACATGAGGCACAAGACTATTCATGGAATCATCCGCAGATCTACACATCAAAACCTGTCTGTTTGAGGCCGAAAGTGCCGCCATCCGTCACATCAGAACAGCAGTTTTTCATGAGGAGCAGGGCATTGACCCCGCCCTAGATTGGGATGGACTAGATCAAAAGTCCATTCACTTAGTGGCACAAGTTCGTGGCGCAGGCGCAGGCGTTGCCCGTTTGCGAGAAATTGCTGGCTCCTCTGGACTCAAGCTCGAAAGATTAGCCGTTCTAAAAGCCCATCGGCAGCAGGGGATTGGAGCTGAAATTGTGCACATGGCGATCGCCTACAGCCTATCTCAGGGCTACACAATGCTAACCCTTCATGCCCAACTGCCCGCCGCCAAATTTTATGAACAGCTTGGATTTATCGCCCTTGGAGAACCGTTTGAAGAGGCCGGAATCACACACCTTAAAATGGAGCAGTCCCTTACGGGGGCTAGAGACGGGCTTAGCGAAAGGTTAATCAGGCATAAAGACTGAAGTGTTAGACTCATTGGGTTCAAGATGAAGGCCAGCACAGCATTTTTGATATGGAAGAATCACCCTACGTCTTTTTTCTCGGATTTGCCTTTTTGTGGATCCTTTTGGGACTAGGAAGCGTATTCTTCGTCGTGAAATCCCAAGGGCCAACGGCTAAAATCCCAGCCGAAGCGCTGATCGTTGCAATTCCTATTCTGGCTGCCTTTGTGATTGCACTGACCTTTGGCGCAATGTCTCTATAAAATGTCCAAAAAATAAACGCTCAAAAAAAGCACCAGCGGCATGATTTACAGTCGACTGGTGCTTGCTGGGTTTTCAGCAACTTTTCATAAAGTTTTACGCCTGAGATAATATCTTTCGACCTCCAGTCTCTAGCTGGCTGAGCGGAGTCGAAGCCAGCGGTAAGCTGTTTCTCAGAAGTTGCTTTAAGCCTTAGTTCTCTCTAAACTGATCCACTTCTTCGGTGTAGCGAATGGGCAGAACGTACTCCAAGTTCTCGTGGGGACGAGCAATGATGTGCGTAGAAAGCACTTCGCCGCCATTAACGCGCTTTGCAGATTCAACACCCGCTGCGATCGAAGCCTGTACTTCAGAGACATTTCCCCGAATAATGACCGTCACGCGACCGCTGCCAATCTTCTCATAGCCCACTAGCGTGACGCGAGCTGCCTTTACCATGGCATCAGCCGCCTCTACCACGGCAGGAAATCCCTTCGTCTCAATCATTCCAACCGCAATTGACATAGTGCGCTCCTAAACGTTTTCGGTTTTTTTTGTCATTGACAGACAGTTAATTGACAAGTACTTAAGCGACTGCCATCGAAACGTTTTTACACGGAGGTGGCGATTGTTCAAATCTTTATCAAAACTTCATCTAAGACCCTCAGGCTATTGTGAGACAGCCTTAAGATAGTTGTCTTTTGATGACATGGATTTCAGTAATCGCATCAGGATTAAAGCATTGCCTCAGTTAATATACAACGCGGTGGGTCACTTTAGCTGAGATATCTAAGATCCTTTTACAAGCCTGTTTCTGAAGTATTGCAACGCTGTAGATCGGCACTCATCCGTCGCTAAATCGCGATCTCAATCGTTGTGGGCGCTCACGTTCTGACGCGATGGCCTTCGTTTTTTTAGATCTTTGTGAGGTCTTCCTCTCCTTTGGGATAGTGTGAATGCCTTTGCCTAAGTTACAATGGTGCGCAAGATGAACAATTGATGGCACGGCTTCTTTGTTGGTTAAGGGGATCCTCCCTAGTCGGTTAAAAATGCTTCGCCACAGTCCTCAAGTCTTAAACCCTGTCTTCTACTCTGGAATTTTCTTATGTCGATTTACGTTGGTAACCTCTCCTATGACGTTACGCAAGAAGATCTAACTTCTGTGTTTGCTGAATATGGCTCTGTAAAAAGAGTTCAGCTTCCTACAGACCGCGAAACAGGCCGTATGCGTGGATTCGCGTTTGTCGAAATGGGTAGTGACGCTGAAGAAGAAAAGGCGATTGCTGAACTTGACGGCGCTGAATGGATGGGTCGTTCTTTGAAAGTCAACAAGGCTAAGCCTCGCGAAGACAATCGCGGCGGTGGCGGCGGCGGTGGCGGTCGCCCCGGCAGCTTTGGTGGCGGTGGTGGCGGCGGCGGTGGACGACGTTACTAAACGAGTTCTTGCCTAGCCAAAGTGAGATGACGTTAGCTCAGCTTTAGTTATTGAGCCAGTCTCGTCTTGCTTCCTATTTTTGTAAGACTGACGCATCTATAAAGGATGCGTCAGTTTTTGTTGAGCCGTTATGTTATCGCACGTAGTAATCGCGGGTGCCCTTGGCGGCGATCGCCTCTCCAATGCGCTCCAGCGCTAAAACATAGCCTGCGGTTCGTAGCGAAATCCCCTGCTGCTGCGAAACCTTCCAAATCGACTCTGTTGCTGTGACCATGCGCTGCTTGAGCTGCTTGTAAACTTCCTCTTCTGACCAGTACAGACCGCTCCGGTTTTGCACCCACTCGAAGTAGCTGACCGTTACCCCACCCGCATTGATCAAAATATCGGGGAAAATCATCTTTCCGTTGCGATCTAGAATCTTATCAGCAGCGGACGTGATGGGGCCATTGGCGACTTCAAAAATGTACTTTGCTTTGATCTGATGGGCATTGGCTTCCGTAATCTGGTTTTCAAGCGCAGCCGGGATCAAGATATCTACATCCAGCGCCAAGAGATCTTCGTTAGAAATGTTGGTGTGCTGCACGACGCTACACACGCTGCCTTCGCAGTACACCGCATTAATGCTGCGATTTGATTCTTTGTACTGCAAAACACTCGGAATATCTAAGCCTTGGGGCGCATAAATCCCCCCTTGAGAATCGCTCACCGCCACAATTTTGTATCCGGCTTTGGCAAGCTCTACCGCAAGGATGCTCCCAGCATTCCCGAAGCCTTGAATGGCGACGGTGGTCTGAGCTGGCATTACGCCCAAGCGTGGGGCGATCGCATCAATCACCATAAATGCCCCCAGACCCGTTGCGGTATCACGACCTGCGCTGCCACCCATCGCAATGGGCTTACCCGTCACAACCGCCCGCTCAATTTTGCGCTGAATCACGTTGTACTGATCCATCATCCAGCCCATGATCATAGGGTTGGTGTAGACATCGGGAGCCAAAATATCAACGTCTGGGCCAATGAAATCGGCGATCGCGTCAATGTAGCCCCGACTCAGCCGCTCTAGCTCCATTTTAGAAAGGGATTTCGGGTCGAGGGTAATACCGCCTTTGCCACCCCCAAAGGGCAGGTTCAGCACCGCACACTTAAACGTCATCCAAAAGGCCAGAGACTGCACCTCATCTTGAGACACGTTGGGGTGATAGCGCACGCCGCCTTTGGTGGGGCCACGGGTATCGTCATAGCGCACCCGATAGCCCTGAAACACCCTCAGAGCGCCATCATCCATGCGCACGGGGATTGAAACGGCTAGTGAGGACTTTGGGTGACGAAGGTGGGTGAGGGCATCTTCGGGTAGGTCAACGTACTGAAGGGCTTTCTCAAGGCGCTGGCTGGCATCGGCAAAGAGCTGCATGGTGTCTTCCCTCAATCTCTTGAAACGATGATTTATGGACGATAATTCTAGATTAGGAAGGATAGGGAGGCAGTAGGGAGATATGTTGCCAGAAGTTATTGAAAGTATTGGCTTTGTTAACATGGAAGAGCAATTAACCTCTTGCGCGAATATGACCCTCTCCCCCTTCGGCAAGCTCAGGGCAACGCCCAGCCCCTCTCCCAGAACGGGAGAGGGGAGCCAGAATTAGCGCTTCTCCTCTGGTGAACTAACATGTACACACAAGTCCAAGAAAAATCCCCTCCTCGGAGGGGTGCCCGTAGGGCGGGGTGGGTTAGTCAGTAGCGCCATGACTAACCTACCCCTTGTGTTTCAATCTGGGCAACAGCCTTTGTTGTGTCAGGGGGGCGATCGCCTACCCCTACCTGAAGCTATCCCTTTAGAATTGACCGCTGAGCAGGTCTTTGGCTGGCTCAAAATGGACAGTCATAACCAAGCAAGTACAGTCTGAAGTTTTTGAGCAAGATTTCGATCTGGTAAATTGAAGGTATTGATTGGGCTAAGTTGACCGATGACCCTTGCAATCGACCAACCCATACAGCAGAAGCCACTCAGCTTTGACGAGTTTATTGCCCGTTATGGTGGCGATAACCGCTATGAACTGATTGATGGAGAGATATTCGATTTGGAACCAACAGGTTTGCATGAGGAAGTTGCAGCCTTCATCAC
>JANNDV010000284.1:0-17413 GCA_031387975.1 Acaryochloridaceae cyanobacterium OTE_75_metabat_521
AATCTGGATCCATCATCTGCTCAAAATCCTGACGGGTCGTCCCAAACTCAGGACGATGAAAGATTGGCTCTCGTTGCCTTAGCTCATTGAGCACCTGCGTAAGCGTTGGATCGGTCATCAAATGCGGGTTCATTGGATTCCATTTGAGTTATCTTAAAAATATTCCTATCAGAATAGTTGAAGGAGCAGCATGACTCCTACCGTCAAAACCCAGGATACTCGACCCGCTAAATTGCCTTTTCTAGAATCAATTTGCTGGCAGACTGATAATATTTATCGCTTCACGTCTGAACAAATGTTGAGCCGATATGAGCGCGGCTGGGAATATCGTCAGCTATTCAATAACCTCGAAGGCGAAGAACTCGATTTTCTTAGGCAGATTGCTAAGACTTATCATTCGTGGCTCCAAGCTGATTTATGACCTTTCAGTTCGCGCATCACAACACAATCCTAACCATTCTTAAGAGCTTAAATTCTGACGTGCTTAGAAAGAGTTTCGCTTACTTCGGTGGCGGAACCCTTATTGCATTGGATTTTGAAGAATACCGTTGGAGCAAGGATGTTGATTTTATCTGTCCGATTACCTCACAAGGGTATAAACACCTTCGTAATGTGGTGTTTGACGGCGGTTTCCAGGCTTTGTTTCAAGATCTAAGCCAAATCCAAATTGGACGTGGGACTGCGAATCAATATGGAATTCGGATGATTGCCACCGTTGATGACGTGCCCATAAAGGTGGAGATTATTTCAGAGGCAAGATTTGAACTTGAACCGCCTCGGTATCCAGAGTGGTCGCCTGTGGCTTGCTTGAGTCTGGGCGATTGTTTTACGTCAAAGCTACTGGCTAATGCGGATCGCTTTATGGATGACGGTGTTGAATCCAGAGATTTGATCGATCTGGCAGTGCTGCGGCTCCAGACTCCCATCCCTCAAGCGGCTTTAGATAAGGCAGAGAATGCTTATGAAGTTCTACGCCCCCTTGAAAGAGCAGTTCAGCGTTTTCAAGAAAGGCCAGACTATCGAAAAGAATGCTTTTTGGGTCTACAGGTTTTGGCTCAACCTCAACTTTCTAAAATCATGGATGGGATTGATTTATTGGCGAACGATTTAGGCTTGCCCAGTACGTTGAGAACCTTTAACGAGCAGCGCGATTTTTTGGCAGATATCTAAGATCGTTGGTTTTTGCCTCAGGCGATCGCCGGATCTACCGCCGTCAAGTAGCCATCTTCCATATTGATAACGCGATCGGCAATATCTAAAATCCGGTTGTCGTGGGTCACAATCAAAATGGTGCAGCCCTGCTGTTTTGCCAAGCGCTGCATAATTTCTACTACATCTCGCCCAGACTGTTTATCTAGCGCCGCAGTGGGTTCGTCCGCCAGCACAATCTTGGGTTGACTGACGAGGGCACGGGCGATCGCCACCCGCTGCTTTTGCCCACCCGATAGGTTATGAGGGTACTGGTTAATAAAATCCCCTAAACCCACCTCTTTCAACATCTCACAGGAACGTGCATAGACCACTGGTCTTGGAATTTCAGGATGTAGGTCTAGCGCCATCTGGACATTTTGCCGAGCCGTCAGGGACTTGAGCAGGTTATGCGCTTGAAAAATATAGCCTACATTGCGTCGCACCTTCACCAATTCCCGCGAGGGCGCATTGCGTAGCTCTCGTCCGAGAACCTTCAGACTGCCTTCTTGGGTAGAGCGTAACGCCCCAATGAGGGTTAAAAGCGTGGTTTTGCCAGAACCCGAGGGCCCTGTCATAAAGACAATTTCACCTGGGTAAATCGAGGCCGTCACCTCAAACAAAATCTGCTTGCGTAACGAACCACTCCCGAAGTAGTGGTTTACTTTATCAATTGCAATAACGGGTTCAAGTGCCATGTTAAAAAATATCCGCAGGGTCAGCGGCCTGAACTTTACGCATGGCGATCGCCCCCGATACCATGCACATAATGACCGCCAAAATAAAGACCGTAATGCCTCGTTCTAGCGTCATGCCGATGGGGAGCGAGGTTGCGTCTTTTGTGAGCTTATATAGCCCCATGCTTAAGAAAAACCCTGGCAGGTAGCCTAATACTGACAAAATTAAAGCCTCTTGAAGCACCACAGAAATCAAAAAATAGCTGCGGTACCCCATGGCTTTTAGGGTGGCATATTCTGCCAAGTGATCGGACACGTCTGTGTACAAAATCTGGTACACAATCACGATGCCCACAATAAAACCCATCGCAGAACCCAGGCTAAAAATAAACCCGATCGCCGTACTGCTCTGCCAGTAAGAACGTTCAAAGTCGGCAAAGCCTGATTTAGTCAGCACTTTTACGTCATTGGGTAACGCCTTACGAATGTCTTGAACAGCTTGGGCTGGGTCTGTGCCTGGGTTTAACTTGATGAGACCCACATCAATGAGAGAGAGCGATCTCGCAGACAAAATCCGGACTAAATTGAGATCGCTGGTGATAATGTTGCCATCCGCACCAAAGGAAGCCCCCAGCCTAAAAATTCCGCCAACCGTCACCTTCCGACCGGAAACCTCTGCTGTTACAGTTTTACCTTCCTTAAACCACTTCGCAATAGGGCCAAACTCAGCCCGTGACGCTTCATCAAATAGCACCACGTTTTCTTCTTTTACTCTCTCTTGATATTCTTTAATGCCTGGCAAATTAAAAACATCGGCATCGGGTGGATAGGCAATAATCAAGAGCTGTCGGGGTTTACGGGTTTCTGGGTTAATCCAGTTACCAAAACCCAGAGACATTGGAATAATGGACTTAACGCCTGATGTAGAGAGGGTTTGATAGAGTCGCCGCCGCGCAAAATGCTTCATGGCAATGAGCGACGAAGACTGAGGGCTAATCAGCACAATATCGGTATTGAGATTAACGTGCATGGTTGTGCTGGACTCAAACAGCGCATCCCGAAACCCAAGCTGAACCATCATTAAAATGACGGCAAACGAAATCCCCGCCAGCGCAACCAAGAGGCGCATTTTTTCGCGGGTGAGCTGGAGCCAAGCTAAGGGAATTGCAAACATCATTGTGGCGCTAGGTTTTAGGGGTAATAATCACCTGCACCTGAAGGTTTGTCAGGTTTGCGACGGGACGGCTATTGAGAAGACGGATTTTAACTTCGACGACGCGGGTGTCGATATTGGCAGCGGGGTCGGTATTGGTGACGTCGTTTTTGCCAATTTTGAGACCTACCCGCTCTACAATGCCCGCAATCTCCCCTGGGAATGCTGAGCTGGTAATGACCGCAGGCTGCCCCACTCTGGCACGGCTGACATCGGTTTCATATACTTCAGCAACCACGTACATTTGACTGGTGTTGCCTAGCTCTACAATGCCCTGTCCGCCAGAGGTGCCGCCTGTGCTTGGCTCTAGTGCCTCACCCTGTTTTTTGAGCACTTTTAAGATTTGCCCTGACTGGGGTGCCCGAATGATGGTGCGATCGAGTTTGGTCTGCGCTAGGTTCAGGTTACTGCGCGCCGTGTCGATTTGGATTTGCGCCTGCGATCGCCCTTGGTCTGCCCGCGCTGATCGAATTTGAGCATCGGCATTCATCATGCTGGTGTCTCGCTCTTGCTGAATTTTGGCAAGTTGAGCTTCGGCTTCTTTGAGCTGTCCGGCTTTCGTTTGGTAGATGAGCTGCTTATCGTCTAAGTCTTTTTGCGAGACTGCTCCGTTGGTTTGTAAACTCTGAAATCGCTGAAGATCTCTTTGGGCGATGGCGAGTTCTGACTGTATGCGGGTGATGGTTGCCGTTTGGGCAGCTAGTTCTTTGAGCTTGGGAGTGTTGGACTGCGATCGCCGCGTTTGCGCTTCAGCAATTTGGGCATTGCCGTACTGCTGTGCGCTACTAAACCGCGCTAAGGCATCATTGAGCTGGCTTTGGGCGACATTTCGATTTGCAAGCTGCTCATCGTAGCTCTCTAGATAGGCGATGGGTTGGTCCACGGTGACGGCCTGACCTTCTTTGACCAGCAGCCGTCCAATGCGTTCGCCCGATGGCCCACCCACTTTGACTACTTCACCGGCTGGTTCTATTCGCCCTAGTGCCGTAATTTTGGCAGCGGAGGCTGATTGAGCAGGCGCGGCGGGGGCTGGCTCTGGCGGCTTTGCCGCAGGTCGATTCATAAATTGTGATATGCCCAGTGCTGCTAGACCTAAGGTCACAGCGATAGCACCGCCAACGATCCACTTTCCTGTGGGGGTAAACAATGCTTTTTCGCCCACGGTCTTTACCTTTCACAAGTCTTACTAGATTGTAGAGAATTTTATGGGTAAGCTGTTGTTATGATTTGGGGCGATCGCATTTCACCATTTTGACGGATTGCTGGGGTGCAGTTGATCGGCTTTCCAGCTTTTAGGATTATTGGCAACATACCGTCGAATTGTGCTGGATGCGGTTTCATCTCGAATGATGTGCTCATAGTAGTTACGTTGCCATACGGGAACACCGGGCGATCGTCGGATCTGGTTAATGCGACGGGCAGAGAATGTTTTGAATCCACGAATAATTTCTGAAATGCTGTAACGCTGGGTTGTTGCAACATTTTTGGAGGAGAGTGGAGCAACATTTTGTAATAAGAGGGCGGGTTTTGGCGAGGATGCGTTGTGTGTAGCGACTGGTGGATCGGCTAAACCCGCCCCTACGAATTCATTGTGTTTAGCTTGCCCATCTTTCAAGATTAAAATCCCGTGAATATGATTAGGCATGATGACAAATTTATCCACGTTTAAAGTTGAATGATGTTGGGCTAAATTTTGCCAATGTGATGCAACTAATTGCCCAAATTGATTCAGATTCATCTCGCCGCTGACGACTTCACCAAATAAGCATTCTCGCTGAAAAACACAAATAATGATGAAATAAGTGCCAGAAGCAGAATAGTTATGTCCTTTGAGCCGAATAGAGCGTCGATGATGTTTGTCAGGGTTATATCTCATTAGATATTTACCAACCTAAACCAGTAAAATTTCCTAAAAAATATATAAATACACGTAGGGGCGGGTTTAGAAAATGCGGTATTGGTTCGATAAATGGAGAAACAACAAAACCCGCCCTCTTTATAATGCATCGTCAACAAAATCCATTATTTATTAGTTGACAATCCATTGATTTTGACATTAATTTTAACGTTATTTAGGACATTAATTGGGGATGTCAATATGTCAATTCGGAAGGGCAGGTTTTGCCAAAATATTTCGGATATAACCAATACATTTTCATCTAAACCTTCCCCTACAAAACGATTGGCGTGTCTCGTCATTAACGAATGATCAATAAAATTCACATTATGTCAATTAATACATGATTGATTTCACGGTAGGGGCGGGTTTAGAAAATGCGGTATTGGTTCGATAAATGGAGAAACAACAAAACCCGCCCTCTTTATAATATATGGTCAAAGAATCATCATTTTTTTGATTCATTCATTTGGGCATTAATTCGGTTGTTAATTTATTCATTCGGGCATTAATTCAGAAGGGCAGATTTTGTCGAAATATTTTGAACATAATCAATACATTTCTATCTAAACATGCCCCCAACGACCGATGGGTGTATTTCGTCATTTTTAATGTTGGATAAATGCAAAAAAAAGGATGCTGCAATTGACGCAGCATCCTTTTTTTAATAGCGTCTATTTATCTAGAAGTTTTTGTGCATCAGGACTAGGAGCATATTGATAACTCGTTGTTGCCTGATCAGAATCATCTAATGCACGAGGAGTTACCAGTACCACCAGTTCGTTACGGGAACGCTCACCTGATTCTTTTCGGAAGAGCCTTCCTAGTAATGGGATATCCCCTAAAAGGGGTACCTTGCTAACAGTGGTTTTGTCCGTATCTTGAATAATGCCGCTGAGCACTAGGGTTTGTCCATCACGCACACGCATCTTTCCTGTTTCTAGCCGTCGCTGGTTTAACAGTGAGCCAGTTTGCCTAGCTCCACTGCCGGGAAAGAAGAAATCATAAGTACGGGCAATTGAACTGACCTCCGGCGATACGCTCATAGAGATAAAACCGTTATCGTCAATCCGGTCAACCGACACATTAAAGATAACTCCAGCTTGCCGAATAATCGGTTTTACTGTCGCTGTCGCAATTGCTGCTCCAGAGCCTGATGCACTTGATGTAGAGGTTTGCTCAAAACCAGAGAATACTTCCGTAGTGAGGTTAACTTGAGCCGAGCTGCCTTCCTGCACAATGAGGGTAGGATTAGTCAAAATCTTGAAGTTTTGGTTGGTTACGTTAGCGACGAGGCTACCCACCAAGCTATTGGCGATGTTAGTAATGCTGATTGGCCCAACAGCGTTCCCAAAAACGATCCCCAAGGCATTCCCAATATCTCCAGCAGCACCAGTGCCAACGCCAATAGAGCTGTTGCCTCTAAATGACAGTTGTGAGTCGAAGTTTTTGCCCTTCAGCAAATTAATATCCACAATCTTGACATTAACAGCGGCCTGCCGCTTACGCAGGTCAAGCTGCTGAAGAAGGTTCGTTGCCATTGCAACCTTGCGAGGGCTGCCCACCAGCGTGACTGAGTTAAGTCGTGCATCTGCAACAACCTGCAAGCCCTTCAGCAAATCAGACGCTGCCGCCTCTTGGTCTTGTCCACCGCTGCCGCCTTTATTGGCACCGTAAGATTCCAAGATTTCCTTAGCACCCTTTTCTTTGTACTCTTCAGAAAACTTCGAGATGCGGCTTAAGGTAGAAGCCGATGCCGAACCACTAGAACCTCCAGAGATTGAAGCGGAAGCATCCCCTCCACTAGAGGTAATGCTACCTGAGGCACCACTAATAGAGCCACCCACCTGAGAGGTTCCAATCAGCGCATTAGTAAAGGTGACTTTGCTCGTTGCCCGTAATTGGTTTAGCCGTAGGGTTCGTACAACGCGGTTTTGAGCATCGCCCGGTAGCTCTTTGCCCACAAAAACCGTGTTGCCAACCTTATTGGCCTGTAGCCCAGACAGCCGCAAGACGTAGTTAAAGACATCCTGTACCGACTCATTTTCAATATCTAGCGAAATTGTAGAGCCTGAATCAACGGCACCAGGCGTAGCACCAGCAGCACTAGAGCCTTCCCCTTCAGCAAAGGCAATATTAACGTTTGCAGAACGCCCTAGTAGCGTCAAAACTTCTCGTACGGGTGCATTGCGAAGCAGTAGCTTGGGAATAACCTGAGCGCTTCCGCCCAAATCAATGGAGTCAGCGTCAGTGTTAATGGCTCCAACCGCAATATCGCCAGCAGGTGGCGCAACTGCACGAGATTTAAATACGGGTGCAGAATTGGGCGATTGACCCACGCTAGGGGTTGAATTAGGGGTCGATCCAGAGCCATCTAATGCACTGGCGGCATTGAACCGCATGACCAATAAACCTTGGCGCTCATCTCGACGAATAGTGTCGCTAATGGGAGCGGACTGGATGCCCTTGACCGTAATACGAACGGTATTTGCATCGAGCTGGCGCATTTCAATGGCTTCAATGCCAGGTGCTGGCTTGGCTTGACTAAAAGATTGCCCCGTGGGTAGGCGCAATTGGGCGTTGCTAATATCCGCCACCGACGAATTGCCTCGGTTGACCGTAAAAACGGGAGGGCGATTGTTGCCCTGGGTTTTAAGCGTTAGCTCAAAGCCCTTGCCCGATGGGGTAAGCTGTACCCCTGTAATTTCTGTTTGTGCCGCTTGAGCGGGCAAATGCATCGCAGCAGCCACAAAAGCGGCAGAGCCGATCGCACATCCGTAGCGTTTAAGATCCCAGTTCACCCTTGACTCCTGTTGTTTTCAATACACATGTTTAAAAGCTGTAATAAGCGAGAAAGTAAGCGAGAAAGTGCAGCAGATACACCCACCCATTCTCTCGGCACCCCCTGTTACTGGGCTGGTGCTGGCTGACCAGTGGGCTTAGCCTGAACGCCGCTGGGTGGACTTTGCTTGGCGATCGCCGCTAATTCTTCTTCTGTCAGTGGAACATAGGCATAAAGCTTGAAACTACAGGTTACAAGGTTGTCTGGCGCACCGCCTGGGGTGCTTGCCTTTAACTCCATTTTGAAATCTCGCAGCACCAGTAGCGTCTGGAGCCGATCAATCGTGCGCAGAATTTCAAGGGTCTGGTTAAAGGTACCTTCAAAGGCGACATCCGTGACGCGTCGCTTAATCTTATTATTTAGCTCAATCCCAACAGAACTATCGGCAACCGTACCCGTTAGCCCATAATCAGGCGTAAATTTTTGCAGTTGAGCCTTGCTTGCAACAATAATTCGGTTGAGATCTAACAGCAGGGTTTCGAGATCTTTCTGAGTTGAAAATAGACCTCGTACCTGCTTATTTTTGTCTACTGCCGTATTAACCCGCGCCACAATTTTTTGAATATCGCGAACGGTTGTTTGCTGATCCTCAAGCTTTTTCTCCTTTTGACCGATTTTGTCCCGTAGTTCTTGGGTTTCAGAGAGCTTTGACCCAACCAAATTAAAGGCCATCCATCCCGCTATTCCAACGCCTGCTAAAGCAATTAAAATGCCGCTCACCGTAGGCGTAAAGGTAATGCCAAATGCCGTGGGGTAAGCAGGGGCACTCATGCCGCTGTTGCCCGGCGCGTATCGATCTGAGATGGTCATGGCTTCATTACTCCTTGTCGCTTGAGGACCTCTATACGAGACACTAATCCTGAAGCACCTTTAGCATTGAGGACTTGCAGTAGTTCAGAAGCAGGTACATCATTAAGCTGAGTCTGCATGTCGTACTTCACCAGCGCAACGCCTGTCTGAGCATCAATAGGATCCCGCGAAGATGACATAAGCTGAGTCTTGTCTGCCTTCAAAAAGGGAGATTTTCGCAGCGTTAGTTCAAAGTCGTTAACATCGCTAAAGGCCAAGGTCGTGCCCGAAAGCTTAAGGTCATTGGAGGGCGGTGGTGCAACAGGTGCCGCTGGCGGCGTGCCTGGTGCTGGCGTGGGGCTAGGTGCTGGCGTTGCCTGTCCTGCGGGCGGTGCAGCGGCAGTCTGCTCTATTTTGGTAATGCGTAAGGTGGATGGAACGCGATCGCGCAAATCTTGCAATGTCGCCGACCAGGGCTTAATTTGATTAAAAATAGTCGCCAAGGCCGATGTCTCAGCTAAAATTGCTTTTTCTTTATTCTGTAGCTCATCCACCTTTTTTAGCTCAGGCGCTACTTTATCGAGATCTGATTGCAGCGTTTGTTCTCGGCTCGATAGCTGTTGGTTGAACAGCGTTAGCCCACCCAACAGCAGCAGCACAAGACCGACTAAGCCACCCGCTAAAGCGCCGCCCAAAATTAACGGCGTTTTGCTTTCGGTGCTGCCACCAGTAAATGTTCCCTGTTTAACCGTCCCTGTTCCTAGCTCGGGCCGATCATTGAGAAGATTAACATCGATTTGATACATGTTCTAAATCTCCCGTAATCCTAGACCCATCACAATTCCTAAGGCTGGACGCTGTGCCGCCGGAATATCCGAAAACCCCTGAATGCTCAGGCTTTCAATGGGGTCTATTAAAGTAGACGGGTAGCCTAGTCGCATTGACAGAAATTCGTCAATTTGACCAATGCCTGCCCCAACGCCAGATAGAAAGACCTGGCTAATTTCAAGGTTGTCACCCTGATTAAGATAAAAATCAATAGAGCGTCGCAGTTCATCAGACAGGTCGCCGAGCATTCGTAAAATGGCGGCGGCACTAGGGTTGGCTGAGTCTCCGGCCATTGTTTCAGTGGCACTCACCGTGAGTGGCACGCTCATGCCTTGCAGTAGGTCGGCACCCATTGAACTAGGTAGGTTCATGGCGCGACTGAGGGCGCTTTGCAGTTGAAAGGTGCCGATAGGAATTTTGCGATTGAACTGCGGCACGCCGTCTAGAACAATGCTAATTTCTGAGCCGTCACAGTCTATGTTGACTAGGGCGACGGCTTCACCGGTTGCAAACTGCAAAAGCTGGCTGCGAAGGGTACGAAGGAGGGCGAAGCTGCTGACTTCTAAAACCTTTAGCTGTAAACCCGCTTGTTCAAAGACGTTGAGGTAGGTGTCTGTAATTTCTTTGGGTGTTGCCACCAAGAGAATTTCAACCCGCTCAATGCCGTCTTCGTCAATTTGGGTGTCTAACTTTTGAAAGTCAACATCCGCATCCTCCCGCGCAAACGGCAGGTAGAGCGCCGCCTCTTGGTTAAGCACCATATCTCGCAGTTCAAAGTCGTCGAGTTCGGCAGGGAGCCGAATGAGTCGAATGACGGCTTCTCCAACGGGGATGGCGCTGATGGCTTTACGGGCTTTGATTTTTTTGTCCTCAAGACCCTGACGAATCACGTTTGCGATCGCATCGGGGTCTACAATCCGTCCATCTTCATAAGCGCCGTCAGGCAGAGGAAGGGAGATAAAAGCATCAACTTTAATCCCTTTTTTACTCTGTTCAAGCTGCACGATATTCACGCGTTCGGGGGTAATTTCTACTCCCAAGCGCTGATTAGGTTTAGAGAAAAAGTTGAGTGAAGTAACCACAGACTTAACCGCTGTTCACTGGATGTTCTAGAGCAAACTGAAGCCAACCTTAGTGCTGCAAGACTGCGTTGCAGTACCAAGCACCTGTTTTAAAGATGCTTTGTTCTCTTTCGAGTGAAAGAGAATCTTAAAAGATCTCGTTTGAATTTGAAATCAATAGAACAGTCAATCCTGTAGGGATAATACCCAAATTAATAGGGGAGGTGATCATTTAATCTTGCATTGTGCATATAGCGCTTCTCAGCTCGTCTGGGTGCATGTACGCTTTTGAATACTCTCATACAATCGCGCTTTAGTGACGCAAACGCAACTTGGCGAAGGGTTTTGCCCAATATTTTTGGGCTAGAGGGTCTGACAGGCGCTTCAGCATTTTGCCTAGCCTGTAGCCTAAACCTGTATAAAACTTGCGTACCGTCTTTATGAATGTGACTGACTTAACGCACCCATTAAAGCGCCCAACACACTAAAGAGGCGTTGCGGAGACAGAATTGCCCACGGCGAAAAAGAAGGCATTGATGCCTGATCAAAATTGCGAGAAAACAGCTCTTGCTTCAGAGAAACCACGCGAGGGGTGAGGGGTGGTAAATTGGCGGCATTATTGAACTGCGTATCGTAGCTCCAGTTACGGGTCGGCGGATAGTAGATGTTGCAGGAGGAGTTAGTGCCAGTTGTATAACCAACACCACCACTCTTGAGACCACCACTCCCGCAGAAAGGGCCATTGACCCGCCGAGGGGCGGATAGGCTAACCAGTGAGCCAAGATAGTTAAAATTTTTCCCTTCCCAATATTCATGAAAACGGGGGTAATTATTCAATCCACCACCTGTGCCGTCATCAAGGTCTTGATTATCCCGATTCTTGCCGCCCGTAATATCAATCCCTGCCAGAAAGGCCGCATTGATCGTGGTTTCACTGGGTACTCGGTCTTCAAGATTGATTGAGGTTAGGTCATCTAACGGCCAAAAATTAGACAATACATTAATCGAATCTGCCATCACGGCAGCGGGGATTCGTTGACCTGTGTTTGCTGAAGATTCAAAGGTAGAAGCAGTACAAGCAGCTTTGCAGTTGTAGTCTCCGCGCATATAAACTGCTTGATCTGAAATAATGGAAAGCCCTTGGGGTGTTTCACTATTGATAGGCGTTACTAAATCTTGCCCGTTATACACCCGAATGCCATAGTCGTTATCAATGGCTCCAGAATCAGGACCTTTTACTGTAAAAAACCAAACTAACCCGCCCTCTGAATCTTCATTCAAGGGTTTACCCATGAGATTTTTAGCACACCCAAGCAAACCACGCATATCAACGTTCAGCATCTGAATTGGAGTGAACTTATCTGGGCCAGAAAGCCCTTTTTTCTCGCGATAGTTTCTAAAAGTTTTATCTGAAAAAGAAACAATTGGCTTCCGCACAACAGTCCCCGCAGCTACGGTGGAAAAATTGGGATTTAGGGATCCTTTGATCGTAATTACATCGCCAGAAACAGACTGAACAAAGTATAAATGGGGGTCAGTCCCCACAGTTAAATTACTATTTGGTGTAAAACTTACAGCTGTTCCTGGGGTTACGGTTAAGGTATTGGTCGTGGCACTGGTTATCAGCGTTTGGGATGGGGCGCAAGCATTACTATTTAGGAGATCGGTGGTTTTTGAAGAGAGTATGTTATCTCCGGCACTCCTAATCTGAAGAGCTGGAGCGGTAGGATTGGTTAAATCGAGCACAAGCCGTAAATCAGCGCTGTCCCAATAGAGTCTGCCAGAGGTTGCGTCAAAGTCACCAGGAGGGGGTGGCTTTAGGGTCTGTACCCCAACGCGAATTTTGCCATTCCAAGGGGCTATTGCCTTAAATTCAGTACGACCGCTCGCACACGCAACGTTACGAGGGGTAGGCGTAGCATCATCAACCTTGACATCTCCAGAACATTCATTTTTGTACTTCAGACCTCGATAAAGCTTATTTGCGGTTGTTAGTTGCCCCTTAATCCGCAGTGCGCCAGATGCATTTAGGTATAGGTCGTTGTTGCTATGTACGGGGCCACTGAGGGTCATAACAGGTGGAAGGTTAATATCCATATCCTGGTCGGAGAAGGCCGCAAACTGAAACAGCGGAATGAGGCGGCTCTTAAACTTAAGCCCTACGATCGCAGAGGGTTTGCTTTGGCTATCTTGGGCGATCGAGATGACGTTGTAGCGATACTCTTGCGCCGTTAACCCCTCGTTATTCTCTCCGGCGGGGATCACAACGGTTTTGGGGACAGAACCCGTTTCATCTTCGATATAGGTGGTGACGGGCTGAGTGCTAATGTCTGTGTTGGTCTGACATTGAAAGTCTAGTGTGCCTTTAAAGGCGGCGGGATCAAGGCAGGCTTTCCAGTTAGCCGGAGAGGTGCCAGCAGGACGGTTGTATCCGGCAAAGCGGTCATAAACTTCCTTCGCGCGCAGGTTGAGACCCGCCTCTGCTGCATAAAAGCCTGTAGTTCCCTTCGCGGATGCGTTGGAGCTGGCATTATCCACTTTGCTCGTAATGGCGTAGGTCAGCAATAGCACTGACAAAATCAATAGAACAGCAAGGGTAATCACCAGGGTGTAGCCCCCTGGCTGATCGCACTCATAGCGATCGCGTTTATGCCGAAGGCGGACGAGCATCAGCAGCAAAAAAAACTGGGGGTGATTATGCTGAAACTTCATGGTGTGGGGGGTCTAGATAAACTATTACGAGGGAAAAATTGAGAGGTGAGGGTTTGAATGACGGGCTTGGCATCGGGGCCAATATTTTCGACCGAAAAACCTAGCTTGATGGCTTTCAGGGTTGTCCAGTCTTCATAGGGAAAGGTGGACAGATCGTTAAATGTAGTAATTTCTGCCCCCGTTGCGTCGATGCCTTTTACCTGAAAGTCGCGAAGACGGTTCACAATTTGCAGCGGTGCATTGTTGAAATCGGTGTTGGTGTTGCGGTCTACTAAGTTCAGGTCAAGAATGCGATCGCCCCTTGCATCTGGCGCTTCCAACGCATAGCGCCGTTCTTCAAGAATATAAAGCTTAGACCCGACAGGGTAAGTTTTTGTAAAGGAGGTTGCGACAGATTTATTGATAAGGTATCGCTGATCTTTGGGGGGGCCTTCTTGGGCTTCGCCAGAATACAGAAAAAATTCTCCATCGCCCGTATTGGGGTTAAAAATGTAAGCCCAACTGCACTCATCATTTAAGCTGGCTGGCGTCGTTTGTTTACAGTCCCCAGGAGGCGCTAAGCAGTTCGGCTTAGTTGAACTTAGTTGGCAGCGATAGGCTTTCCATTCTTCAACATTATCGGGCACTCCATTGGGGGGTGGACCATCCGCAAATGGACAGGCTACATCAGATTTGTCCACCACCCGAATACTGGATGCACTAGGTTTTACCTTGGCACACACCGTCAGATCCTGAGCCAATAACTTACGCTGAAGTACAAGTGTATCGGGTGCCGTACCACCGCCATCAATAACCTGAATGATGGGTAGCCCCAACCCCAACCCTACTTTTTCGCCCGCTTGGCGCACATCAGTTCCAATCAGATCCATCGAAGACTGGATGGTTTGGTTAACATCTGTGGTGGCCTGCTGATTGATGTACTGCCGCCGCTGGGTCACAACAAAGCCCAGCGACACCCCTAAAATGACCGAAGAAACCACTACCGTTACCAGTAGCTCTAGTAACGTAAGCCCCTGTTGAGATTTCAAATGAGATTTCAAATGAGATTTCAAAAACATCTTAGGCCGCGCCATGCTCACCAAAATTCCCAAAATTCTTAGTTGACCTCAAACTTTGTATAGATGGTTGAGACTTCGTAGACGGGCGTATCGCTGACGGTTCCATTCTCGAATGCCTGAAAAACCGCCACCCGAATGTACCGAGAATTGGGATCACAGAACTGGGTTTTAGCCGCTTCGCAGAAAAAGATTTTAGCGTTAAATTTTTTGTTGTAAGAACTTTTATTGGTTAATGCAGTGCCCGCCGGAGACGTGACATCACTGATGCCATTAATAGGCAGCGTGTTAATGGGCTGCTGGCGCAGTTCGTCCATAATCTGCTGTGATACGGCGATCGCCCCTATTTTTACCGGATTTCTGAGGGTCTGAAGGCGATAGGTTGTGTAGATAGGCACCACGCCAGCCACCACTGCCAGGAAAATAAGCAGCGATACGAGGGTTTCGACCAACGTAATGCCAGCACATAGCTGAACCCTAGAATTCTGAACTCTACATTGCTGAATCAAACTAGGGGATTGCCTTAACATCAACGCCACCTCCCCGAAACACCGTAATTTTATTTTGCAGGTTTTTATCGTCTTTCAGGCTTAGCTCTAGGGTTTGATTGGCTAGCCCACGACTGCCATAGCAAATGTCCCAGTTTGTAATGGGAGTGGGCGCAACGCCATTAATCAACACGCCGCTGATCTCAACATTTTTACGATTGGCGGGTGGCGTTGTCGCCGTATCCAGCGCCGTATCGCCTAAGGTAAACCCTGGATCGGGCTTCCAGTTTGCGCTAGTGCAAGATTCGGCAACCTCTACGGCAAGGCTGATGCCATTTGCGGTGGCGACGGGTCGCATCCGATAGGCTGAGGTTTGCGATATGGCTTTTGCCCGTAGTAGCTTAAGGTTCCCGGCAATATTGGCGCTGGTGTCTTTGAGCGGAAGGTTTCCAAATCGAATCGTCGGTGCGGAGATCGCCGTGAGTACCCCCAGAATGACAATCGTGATGAGTGTTTCCGCTAAAGTAAAGCCTTTTTGTGTCAGTCTGCGATGATAAAACATACAAGGCGAGCGCAGTAGAGAATAAATAGGCAAGGCACCCTGAACCGCAGTTAGTTGTGCTGCTCAGTTTGCCTCAAAGATTTTCGATTTGCCCCCGCCAGCCGGATGTTTGTATCGACAACACTGCCGATATAACAGACCTAGCTCAAACTTTTACTGAAGATCAAGTCTTGCAAGTAAGCCCATAATAGCCTCAAGATAATGGGCTGACCACTCTTTTAATATCCTTATTCTACTTAAGGTTAGGGTAGCGTTCCTCGAAGAGACAACATCATGGCATCTATGGCGCAACAACCCCCCAATACCAGGCTTGAGCGAGACACCATGGGGGAAATCGCTGTCCCCCAAGATCGTTACTGGGGCGCACAAACGCAGCGATCGCTCACCTATTTTGCCATCGGCAGTGACGTGATGCCCCGTGAGATGATCCGCGCCTTGGGCTTGGTTAAAGCGGCGGCGGCCCAAGTCAATCAAGATTTAAGTCTTTTGCCGCCTGAGTTGGCAGCAGCCATTATTCAGGCAGCCCAAGAAGTCGTGGAAGGCCAATGGGATGACCATTTTCCGCTGCGGGTCTGGCAAACGGGCAGCGGCACCCAAAGCAACATGAACGCCAATGAGGTCATTGCCAATCGGGCGATCGCCCTTCTGGGGGGCGTACTGGGCAGTCAAACCCCCGTGCATCCCAACGATCACGTCAATCAGTCGCAGTCTTCTAATGATGTGTTCCCCACTGCGATGCACATTGCGGCGGCGGAGTCGATTCACCATCGGCTTGTGCCTAGGGTGACAAAGCTCAGAGCAGCGCTGAACGAAAAAGCCAACGCTTACCAAGATATCGTCAAAATTGGTCGCACTCACCTCATGGATGCCGTACCCTTAACTCTTGGGCAAGAGTTTTCTGGCTATGTCTATCAGCTTGACCAAAACCTAGCGCGGCTTCAGAGTGTATTGCCCGATCTCTACGAATTGGCGCTGGGCGGCACCGCCGTCGGGACAGGACTTAATACCCATCCAGGATTTGCTGAGCGTTCGGCGGCTCAGCTGGCGGCGCTCACCCAACTGCCCTTTGTGAGCGCCCCCAATAAGTTTGCGGCTTTAGCAGCGCACGATGCTGTGGTCATGGCAAGCGGCGCCCTCAAGACTTTGGCAGCCTCTTTGCTTAAAATTGCCAACGATTTACGCTGGCTCGGGTCTGGTCCTCGGTGTGGGTTGGGTGAACTCATTTTGCCTGCCAATGAGCCAGGGTCTTCGATTATGCCTGGGAAGGTCAACCCGACTCAGTGCGAAGCCATGACGATGGTGTGTGTGCAGGTGATGGGAAATGATGCGGCGATCGCCTTTGCGGGCAGTCAGGGCAACTTTGAGCTAAACGTGTTCAAGCCTGTGATGATGCACAATCTGCTGCATTCCATTGGTCTATTGGCAGATGCCTGTGGCTCTTTTACGGATCACTTAGTCGTAGGTCTAGAACCCAACCGTCCTCAAATTGAGGCGCTTCTACAACGCTCTTTAATGCTGGTGACGGCACTCACCCCCAAAATTGGTTATGACAATGCTGCCGCCGTGGCGAAAAAAGCCTATGCCGAAGCGAAAACCCTGCGCGAAGTTTGTTTAGAGCTGGGCTACCTGACGGGCGAAGAATTTGACCAAGTGGTTCAGCCGCAAGATATGACCCACCCCAATCTGAGAACGTTAGGTTAATACTCTTGGCGGCATAGAAACCCAACCTGTGATTGCGGGAGAGGGACTCATCCGTTTTTAAAGGAGACTCTGAACCTCCTATTCACATTTAGAATTCAACTTCGTTCTTAATCAACGTAAAAAGCTGAGAATGCCTGTTTCTCAAGAATTTTCTACACCATTTAGACTTCTACACCTAAGAAATTAGAGTGAGTGCCAGCAAAAATCAATACTTTAGCTAATATCCCAACCGTAGGTTTCTTCAGGGGTCAATCTTCGCCCATCAGCAAGCCCTTCAAGCACAATCGCCCGATGAACATGCTTCATCTGCACCGGCTCCTCCTCCATCCTTGCCATAAACGCCGCCTGAAGGGCAGACTTACCAATCGCCGCCCCCGACAAAATCGCCTGCCCCAAGCGC
>JANNDV010000330.1:0-2807 GCA_031387975.1 Acaryochloridaceae cyanobacterium OTE_75_metabat_521
GTTTGCCCAGCCCAGCCCAGATCAATTCACCCAATCCTTTAGGGAGTGGTGCTACCTCAACAGGCTCTACGGATATTTACTTTATCAACCGTGCTAAAAATTTAGCGCGACAGGCAGCCATTACTGCTAACGGTGGCCTAGAGCGCTATCGTCCCGATCCGGCAATGTTTGGCCCTGCTGTCCAAACTCAGTACACCCGAAACGGCGACGGCAGTATTACCTTTTCCTTTGGAGGGGGCGCTCCAGGTCTGACAACCCCCAGCCTTGAAACCATCGCCACTGTCTCAACAAGTGGCTCGGTTAAGCTGGACTACAATGGCCCTCTTCGCAATATTGGCGCTGGCTCCTTACCCATTACCAATCAGGCGCTGCCAACCCAAAGTCCTTCGGCTTCTCCCAGTTTTTCCCCAGTATTGCCCAAATTACCCGCTTCAAATTCAGCCGCCATTACGCCTACGATGGTGCCAGGGGTGGGGAGTGGCTCCGCACCTAGCGATCGCCCTCTGGTTGGCTGGGTCGATGAAGATGCCTTTTTCTCAAAGGCGCGGAACCTAGCAAGACAGTCTGCCATTAAAGCCAATGGTGGGCTATCTCGCTATCGCCCTGAACCGTCTATGTTTGGCCCTTCTGCGCAAACCCCAGCCGTTAAAAATGCCAATGGCAGCATTACGTTCTCTTTTAAGGGTGGCGCACCGAGTACCCCTACATTGACCACAGAATCGGTGGTAACGGTCAATCCAACGGGTAACGTGAACCTTGAATACAACGGCCCCGTTCGGTAGGGGGTTTCTCTCAAAGCCAAACTTTAAAGCTGCCCAATCATCTTATGGGTTTGCGGAATGACGCGAACAGACGTAAGCTGCTGCTTCAATTTGGTCTGCCAATCTAGCACCTGTTGCGGGTTGGGCGGCACGGGTTGCCCTTGGTCATTCAAGGGCGTGACGGGCTGAATAAAGAGAGGGATATTGGGGTTTACCCGCGCCACGAGCGCTGTGGCTTGGTCAAGGTCAGCATCCGTGGTGTCGCAGGATGTGATGACCTTACAAAATACCGTCACGCTCGACTGATCGCAGATCTTAAGAAACGCTTCGTGGGCGGCCCAATGGGTTTCGCCGCTAACGCTTGGCAGCTTGAGATCCATCCCCACCGTGTCTAAGTAAGGCAGCAGTTTTTGCAGATCATCCGGGCGATGCCCTCCGGTTTCTAGGTAAACCGGAATTTGAACGGTAGTACGGAGCTGTCTCAAAAATTCAGCCAGAAAATCGGCATGGAGGAGCGGCTCCCCTCCCGTTAGGCTTAAGCTATCGTGCAGGTTGTATACAGCCTGACGCTCTACCCAGGCGATGAGCTGCGAGATCTCAACCGGATTGGGATGAACCTCAAAGTCTCGCTGACCCGGTGTCGCTTCGATCCGACAGGTCGCCTGAGTGTGCCAGGTATGGGCGCTATCGCAAAAACGGCAGCGCAGATCGCATCCGCCAAACCGCACAAAAAGCTGACGAGTGCCAACGTTTAGCCCTTCTCCCTGAATGGCAGAGAAAATCTCTACCAGTGCAGCCATTTGGGTAGAAGGGGCTTGGATGAATGCTTGATGCTGTGCGGTCATTATTTCCATCGTTCTCTTGATGCATAGGGCAACGGGTCTTCAAGACCAAGCTCAGCAAAAGCAGCCAGCCGCAGTTGACAAGAATCGCAGACACCACAGGCAACGGGCGGCATTACCCCATCGTTGCCGCCGCCATCGCTGTAGCAAGACCAGGTTTTAGCCCAAGGCACCCCCAATGCATTACCCCGCTGAATAATGTCCGTTTTGCGCAGATTCAGCAGCGGAGCCACAATTTCAATGGGGATGCCTTCACGGCCTTGGCGAGTCCCTAATCGAAATGCCTCCTGAACAGCGGCAATAAAATCAGGGCGACAGTCAGGATAGCCGGAGTAGTCAAGCTGATTAACCCCAATGTAGATGTACCCTGCGCCAATGGCCTCGGCGTAGGAGAGGGCAAAGCTTAAAAAAATAGTGTTACGAGCTGGGACGTAGGTGATGGGGATGTCTGCTGACATGGCTGAAGGCGATCGCCCCGTAGGCAAATCCAGTCGCGTATCCGTCAGGGCCGAGCCGCCCCACTGCCCCAAATTAAACGTCACCACCTGATGCTCTTTGACCGCAGCCGATTGGGCGATCGCCGCCGCCGCATCCATCTCTTGGCGATGGCGCTGACCATAGTCAAACGACAGCGCATGGCAGTCTAAACCCTGAGACGTTGCCCCATACAAAACCGTAGAAGAGTCCAACCCTCCAGACAGTAGAACAATCGCTTTGGATACCTCATGTTTCATTAATGTGTCGCTTCGTTTGTTAATAATGTGTTGCTCTATAAATGAGACTTCTTGCATCAATCCTAGATTCCTTCTCCCACCAGAAGAGAAAGGCTAATTCCGGCTCCCCTCGCCCGTTCTGGGCGAGGGGCTGGGGGAGAGGGTAATATTTGTGCAGGAGGTCTATTAGCTTAGGCTGCTCTTTATCCTAGCCTGTTCCTCTCCACAGCAATCTTCCATGATGGAACCTAATCATCAAAATCTACTTCTTAAAGAGAGGACAGTCCGCTAAAACCCCTATATATCCGACAGAATCGTAAGTCTCTATCGGATAGGTCGCACTAATTGCAATAACTCGTGCTAGTATCCATCTGATCATTTAAACTTGGCGAAATCTTAAGGAAAATAGCCAAAACATTAACCGTCCTTTACGGTAGAGGGTTGTGAGGAGTGAGTAAACGCTTATCGCCGACTCCATTGGGAGCCTATTC
>JANNDV010000017.1:0-8447 GCA_031387975.1 Acaryochloridaceae cyanobacterium OTE_75_metabat_521
GTCTCGGCGTCTTTTTTGACCCGAGCAGGCTGCCAGACCCGTAGCCCATGCTCTAAGGCCAACTGTTTAACGGGCGAAGGAATAAGCTGATTGCCACGCCCACGCCGCTTATCGGGCTGGGTCACAATGCCCAATACACTAAATCTAGAATCTGTGAGCAGGCGTGCAAGAGACGGCACTGCAAATTGAGGCGTGCCCCAAAAAATCACTTTTATCATGGCGAATGTAGATTGACCTTGCCGTAGAGTCTGTCCCCATTGTTGCGGAGTTTGCGCCCCAAAAAAACAGCGCACCTCTCGCCAAAGAGCTACGCTGCATAAACCTATCGCACCCTAATGAGGAACTTTTAATGAATAAAGCGACATCAGGGGCTTAAAGTCGATGTTAACTCAAAAAAATGAACCCTGTCTCTGGATTAGATAACCTTTTCAATAGCGCTGGGTTTTGGCTTCAGTACACAAGTGATTCAAGAAACAGGTTGCGTTCGCATTTTACGCTAACCTTTTTAAACTTAGCCTTTGCTACAGTCTTATTTGTATCGGCAGGCGATGTATGAAAGCGGTAAAGTCGCAGCCCTGGAACCATCCTAAATTTTGGCCTTGGGCTGCTCAGATTCTGGTGTTGGGACTAATTGGCCTATTCGTGGCCTATTGCGGCAGTAATCTGATCGCAAACTTTCAGCAAAAGCAGTTGAGCTTTGGGTTTGATTTTCTTCAGTCCCAGGCTGGGTTCAATATTGGCGAAACGCCCATTCCCTACAAACCCACAGATACCTACGCTCAGGCATTGGGTGTCGGCATCGTCAATTCCCTTCGCATTATGGTGCTGGGGTTGGTGCTGGCAACGTTAATAGGCACGGGAATTGGCATTGCGCGGCTGTCGTCTAACTGGTTGGTGCGGCAGTTGGGGACGGTCTATGTGGAACTGTTTCGCAATCTGCCGCTGCTGATTCAGCTCATGTTTTGGTACTTTGCGGTCTTTTTAAGTGCGCCACCCTTTGAGCAGCGAGTTCGCTTGATTGGCGATTTATCTTTGAGTCAGCGGGGGCTGCTCTTGCCCAATTTTTTGCCTCGGGTCAGTCTGCTGCCTTGGATTATCTGCATTGGCATTGGTGTTGCGATCGCCCGATGGGTCTTCCGAACCCTCCGCCACCGTCAGATTGAGGGAGAACCCGCTAGCCCTTGGTTTATGGCAGCAATCACCGTCATTTTTTGGGGCTGTATTGCCTGGGTGTTCACCAAAGAGTTTCCGTGGAATCTGGAATTGCCGACCGTCAGCAACAACAACATTACGGGGGGGCTGCTATTGACCCCAGAATATTCTGCAATTTTGTTGGGTCTTACCTTTTACACTGCCGCCTTTATTGCAGAAATTGTGCGCGGCGGTATTTTATCGGTGCCCAAAGGCCAATGGGAAGCAGCGCGATCGCTGGGGCTTCAGCCGAACCTGACGCTACGGCTGGTGATTTTGCCCCAAGCCCTGCGGGTCATTGTGCCGTCGCTCACCAGTCAGTACCTCAACCTTGCCAAAAACTCGAGTTTGGCGATCGCCGTAGGGTATCCTGACCTTTATTCTGTCTCTTCGACCACCTTTAACCAAACCGGACGCGCCGTGGAGGTTATTTTGCTGCTCATGGCAACCTACTTAGCCATTAGTTTGGCAATCTCTTTCGTCATGAATCTCTATAACCGCCGCATTCAAATTGTAGAGCGCTGATCACCTATGGAGTCTTGGCAAAACCGATTCAAAACAGTTCTGGGCACAGTCTTCAATGCGTCTTCTCGCCAAAAAGCCTGGATTTGGGTACGTCAGAATCTTCTGAGCACTTGGTATAACGCCCTACTCACCCTCATTAGCCTTGGCATTATCGTCACCACTCTGACGGCATTAGGCACCTGGATCTTTACGCAAGCACAGTGGGAGGTGGTGACAGTGAACCTCCGCCTTATTTTTGTAGGTCGCTACCCAGTTGAGCAAATCTGGCGGCTCTGGCTAGTGCTGATCCTATTAGTGACGGTTCCCGTCTTATCTTGGGGGGCAATGCAGGGCTGGGGGCGCAGAGAGAGCGCTTGGGTTGTCGGTGGGGGAATCGGGATTATGGGGGCGATCGCCCTCAGCCATCAAGGGTTAGAGCCTGTCGCTTGGCTCGGAGGTATTACAGGTGTTGCCTTAGGGGGCGGCTATCTCGGCGCTTGGAGTCAGCAGCAGCCCTGGGGGAAGCCCCTCAAAACATGGCTCCCGTTCCTATGGTTCTTGACGTTTTTCGTCATGCTGTGGCTGATTAGCGGTGGTCTAGGGCTTGCCGCCGTCAGCACCACGTTTTGGAATGGGCTGCTCTTAACGCTGCTGGTGGCAGTGGTCAGCATTGTGCTGTCTTTTCCCCTGGGGGTTTTGCTGGCGTTAGGGCGGCGAAGTCAACTGCCCGTGATTCGCACGGTGAGTACGGGCTACATTGAGCTAATTCGGGGGCTGCCGCTGATCGGCATTTTGTTTATGGCTCAGGTCATGCTGCCGCTATTGCTGCCGCCCCAAATTACGGTAGATCAGTTGGCTCGGGCGATCGCAGGGCTATCTCTCTTCAGCGCTGCCTATCTCGCCGAAACCGTGCGGGGTGGTCTACAGTCTATCCCCAAGGGGCAGTGGGAAGCCTCTAGTGCGTTAGGGCTATCGACACCCCTCACCCTAGGTCTCATTGTGCTGCCTCAGGCATTACGAACTGTGGTACCTGCCATTGTGGGACAGTTTATTAGTCTATTTAAAGATACGGCGCTGCTTTCGATTGTGGGGCTTGTAGAGCTAACGGGCATTGCGCGTAGCATTACCTCTCAGGCTGAGTATTTAGGGCGTTATGCTGAGGTTTACTTGGTGTTAGGTCTAATCTACTGGCTGTTTTGCTACGGGATGTCAGTCGCCAGCCGCCGTTTAGAACGTCCTTCAGGATTTTAGCCATGACTGATGCAGTAACGAATGTCGTAGAGATTTCACCATCCCCCATTATTTCAGTCCAGGGCATTGAGAAATGGTACGGCACGTTTCAGGTATTGAAGGGTGTTGATCTAGAGGTCTACCCCCAAGAAGTTGTGGTGCTAATGGGGCCTTCTGGCTCTGGTAAATCTACTCTCATTCGCACCCTCAATGGTCTGGAATCTCACGAAAAAGGCAGCATTATCATTGATGGCGTTGCGCTCACCCAAAACCCGCGCCATCTTGAGTCGATTCGCCGTGAAGTGGGGATGGTGTTTCAGCAGTTTAATTTGTTCCCTCACCTCACGGTGCTGCAAAACATTACCCTCTCGCCAATCTGGGTGCGGCGGCTGCCTAAACCCCAAGCCGAAGAATTGGCAATGCAGCTTTTAGAGCGGGTTGGCATTTTAGAGCAGGCCCATAAGTACCCAGGCCAGCTCTCTGGCGGGCAGCAGCAGCGGGTGGCGATCGCCCGTGCCCTTGCCATGCAGCCCAAAATCATGCTGTTTGACGAACCCACCTCAGCGCTCGACCCCGAAATGATTAAAGAGGTACTGGACGTGATGCGATCGCTTGCCGAAGGCGGCATGACAATGGTAATAGTGACCCACGAAGTCGGGTTTGCGCGAGAAGTCGCAGATCAGGTTCTGCTGATGGATCAAGGACAGGTCGTCGAACGCGCAACACCCGCAGAATTCTTCTTAAACCCCAAGGAGGAGAGAAGCCGTCAGTTCTTAGCCCAGATTTTGACCTAAATTTACGCTTCTCGGTAGCTGAGTGGGTACTCAGATGCGTAGAATGGCAGAGTTGCGAATAGCACCGCAGCTGCTTGATTTGTGTGGAGTGCTCTAGGACGTTTCATGATCAAACTTCAGGGTCTTTTGACCCCCCTTTTGAGTCTTTCTGTTCTAGCTATATCTCAGAATAGTCAGGCTGCAAAAGTCGTTGAGCCACCCTCGGCGATTGTTCAGACCAGTGGCGCTGCTGCATCCAAACCTCAGTCAGCGGAAGCAATTTGTAAATCAAAAACTCTCAGCTTTTTAGAAGAAGGGTTAATTCCCAAAACGGCTGAAGTGCCTAAAGCGCTAACCCCGCAATCACCCTTAGAAATACCCCAGCAGCCCTCCGCCGTTGCGGTGCAAAACACGCTCTCCCTCAACCTCCCCACCGTCATTCGCTTGGCGTTTGAGCGCAATCCAGATATTCAGGCCGCGCGGCTTCAGGTGCAGCGCAGTTGTGCGCAGCTCAAGCAGTTTAAAGCCGCACGATTGCCCTCTCTTAACGTGAGCGGCGGTATCGCTCGTACAGACGGCAGCTCTTTTTCTCCTCGCAATCGTTCCTACAGTTCGAGTAGTTCAGGCAACTCGGGCAGTTCGGGGGCTTCTGGCACTACGGCGTCACAGTCCGTTGCCAGTCGTCTACAGCAGCAGCAGTCTGTCGCGGCTCAGCAGCTTCAGCAAGATATTGGGCAGCTTCAGCAGCGGTTTCAGCAAACCCCAACGCAGGTACAAACCAATACGCTCCAGCAGCAGCTTCAGCAGCTTCAGCAGCGTGCTAGCCAAAGTGCCATACTGCCCACAACCGTCAATTTATCGCCAATTAATGCCAATAGCGTGGCGCTACCGTTACGTTCTGGCAGTAGCGCAGGGGGCAACGGCGGCTTCTTTAATGGTGCCCTAACGCTTAGCTACAATCTCTACACGGGCGGTCAGCGAGATGCCTCCATTCAATCCTCCCAACGCCAGGTTCAAAATGCTGTTCTAGAGCTACAGCGACAGCTACAGCGCCTCCGGCAAACCATTACCTCCAATTATTTTGACCTCCAGCAAACTCAGGCTCTGATTGCCGTTGCAGACAGCTCTGTCAAAAATCTTCAGGAAAATCTAAGAATTATTCAGCTTGGAGAGCAGGCCGGAATCCGCACCCGATTTGAGGTGTTGCAGGCATCGGTCAGTTTAGCCGACGCGGTGCAAAACCAAACTCAGGCAAAATCTTTGTATGCGATCGCCCGTCGCCAATTGGTACAGCAGCTTAGCTTACCCAGTGCGGCAGACGTAACCTTACCCTCTACCGCCAGTCCAGAAAAGGCAGGGAAATGGTCTTTATCTTTAGAAGAAACCATTGTGTTAGCCCTCAACAATCGCGTTGAGCTAAGCCAGACTAAGCTTCAGCGCCAGATTACGCAGCTCCAAAAACGAGTGGTTGCCAGCCAACGCAAGCCGCAGGTTCAGGGGTTTGCCTCTCTGAACCTTGCAGACGATCTAGAAGATCGCTTTTTAGGAGCCTACGGCTATTCTGTGGGCGTACAGATGAGCCTGAGTGCCTTTGACGGCGGGGACGTGCGATCGCAGATCCGGCAGCTAGACAAAAATCTTGAGGTCATCGACCAGCAGTTTAATCAGCTCAAAGAATCCATTCGCTTTGAGGTGGAGCAGGCTTTCTTTAACCTTCAGGCCAATGGCACTAATATCGACACTGCCAATGGGGCGCTAACCCAAGCCACCGAAAGCCTTCGACTTGCAGTGGTGAGACGAGATGCAGGTGTGGGAACCACGTTAGAAGTAACCCGCGCCCAAGCGGATCTAACCCAAGCCCAAGGGAATTTGATTCAGGCCATTCTGACCTACAATCGCGCGTTGGTGACGCTAGAGCGCGCCACGGGCTTTGTGAATATTGTCGAAAATCCGTAGAGTAGTGGCGATCGCTAGCTCTTTGAGAGCGGTGACGCACCAAGAGTGCGCAGTTCTCAATGCCCCCAAGGGTTAGGCTTCAGCGACTAGCGACAGTGTTACAATGTGTACCAAAGGGCAATTAGGTACACATCATGCGTACAAACATAGAAATAGACGACCAGCTCATGAAGGATGCGCTTCGGGCTTCGGGTACCAAGACCAAGCGTGAGGCGGTAGAACTTGGCCTAAAGACCTTGATTCAGCTTCGTGCGCAGGAAAAAGCAAGAGAACTGAAGGGGACGATTACCTGGGAAGGCGACCTGAATGCCATGAGGATTGACAGATGATCTTGGTTGATTCCAGCGTGTGGATCGACTACTTTCGTTCGGCGGATACTCCGCAGGTTGCACTTTTGGATTCTTTCTTGGGTCGTACCCCGCTTGCAGTAGGCGATTTAATTGCGGCAGAAGTGCTGCAAGGCGTTCGCGATGAGCGAGAGTTCAGATTGGTCAAGAAGACCCTCGATGCCTTTGATCACATTGACCTTGCTGGCTATGACCTTGCGGTAAAGGCTTCGGAAAACTACCGCCTATTGCGAGCAATGGGGATCACGATACGGAAAACCATAGATACGCTCATTGCGACCCGCTGCATCGAGAACGGATTGACACTTCTACACGCAGATCGAGACTTCTTGCCCTTTGCGCAGCACCTTGGGCTGAAGTTGGCGTATTCAGAAGCTTAACGGCTGGTAATTAACAGGCGGAAAATAAAGCAGAACCTAACACAAGCCCCAAGTTGAATTCATATCAACTCCTCTAATTTTGGACTCCACCATCGATCTTGCGACCAAAAAAACGCGACATCTTTATGCTTTTTATCGGTCTTAGCCTTTGGGTCAGCGCATCGCAGCATTTTTTTAGGCTGCCCATCTTTACTGTAGTGATATTCTTCTAGAGGCTTACGGCAAACTGGACACGGAAAAGCCGTTACGGTCGCAACAGCAGACACTATATTTTTCTGGGCGCGAGGAGCTTGCCACTTTTTATCATTTTCAGACCAAAACAGCACCAAGTCAGCCCCCTCCTCAGTTTTGCAGCCCTCTTGTGCGCACTTTAAGAAATATCCTTTCTTTAGTTTTTTGGTCGGCACCTTAAAAAGCGATTGACCACAGCTCGGACACTTCGTTCTAGATTTTTCAAGATTTCGTTTAGGATACGCTGCGGCAGATCTTGCCGGAAGATTGCTCTGCGCCTGCTTTAGCGCTGGCTCAAAATAGTCTCGGTTCCATCCCGTCAGGTAGCGCTGCCACTCCTGCTGCCCCAGGGCGATCGCATCCAGTGCCTGCTCCATCTGTGCCGTAAAGTCTGCCTCAATCAGATCGGGGAGTGCGGTTTTCAAAAACGCATCCACTTCTAGCCCTAGCCCCGTCGGCTGTAGCTTGTCTTTGAGCAATGCCACATAGCCGCGCTGTTTCAGTGTGGCGATCGTGGGGGCGTAGGTGGCGGGTCGTCCAATGCCACGACGCTCCATGAGCTGCACCAGCTTTGGCTCGGTGTAGCGTGGGGGCGGCTGGGTTTGCTTTTGCTCGTGGGCTGCGGTTTCTACGCTCAGGGTTTGCCCCTGGTTCAGCATCGGCAATATCGTATCGGCACTCAGATCTTTCCAGTATTTTGTATAGCCTGCAAATTCCAGCACCTGTCCTCTGGCCTGCCACTGTAGCCCACCAGATTGGGTTACAACCTTTGTTTTACGCAGCAATGCTGGCTTACACTGAGAGGCGATCGCCCGCATCCAAATCAGCACGTACAGCTTAAATTCATCGTCTGGGAGCTGAGCTTTGAGGGTGGCTGAAGCCTTGAAAACATCCGTAGGGCGAACAGCTTCGTGGGCTTCCTGAGCATTTTTGGCACTCCGCTGTTTCGCAACTTGCTTGGGGACGTTGGCGCTATCGTGGGTTTCTAACCACTGCTGCGCAGCCGTACAAAACTCTGGGCTAAGCTGCACAGAATCGGTTCGCATGTAGGTAATTAGCCCCGCTTCGTAAAGCTTCTGGGCAACCTCCATAGTGCGCTCAGGGCTAAATTTTAGGCGTGAACCAGCGGCCTGCTGGAGTGCCGAGGTCGTAAAGGGCGCTGGCGGTTTTTTGGTGGTTTGCTTGCCTTCAATTTGCGTAACGGAATGCGGGTGATTCTGGGCGATCGCCACCAGTCGTTCTGCCTGTTCCAGGCTCAACACTCGCGTCGATTCCGTTGCCTTTTCTACTACCCCAGCGTCATCCACCGCGTCTTGCTCCGTGGGGTCTTTTTCAATGCCGCCGTGGTAAAACGCGCGCAAGCCTTCAGCGTAATCTACAAACACAGACCAGTAGTCTTGGGGCGTAAAGGCGACAATCTCATGCTCTCGCTGGCACACCAGATGCAGCGTTGCAGACTGGACTCGACCGACGCTTTTGGCTCCATTATTGAGCCGCCAAACCAGGGGCGACCCGCGATAGCCCACCAGTTTATCGAGTACATCGCGGCAGCGACCTGCCTCGACGAGGTTCATGTCTAGGGCGCGGGGACGGGCGATCGCCGCTTTTACCGCAGCCTCGGTAATTTCTTGATAGACCACGCGCTTCGGCTTTTTTAGCCCTAAAACTTGGGCAAGATGCCATGCGATCGTTTCGCCTTCGCGGTCGGCATCGGAGGCCAGAATGACTTCTTTGGCGCTATGAGCAGCAGACTTGAGCTGAGCAATGGTCTGTTTTGCCCGTTCATCTTTGGGTACATAGCGGCACTGGATGCGATCGGTTTCAAACTCAAAGCC
>JANNDV010000079.1:0-3786 GCA_031387975.1 Acaryochloridaceae cyanobacterium OTE_75_metabat_521
AACCGCGCTAACTTGGGCTTTGAAGTGATGCATGAGAGAAATGCACATAACTTCCCCTTAGACCTAGCTGCTGGTGAGTCTGCTCCTGTAGCAATGACTGCTCCTGCCATCAATGGTTAATTCTTTCCCGAGCGGATTGAACAAATAGCAAAGCTAATTAAAAGCACCGCCCCTCAACAATGAGGGGCGGTGCTTTTTGATGGACACAGCGGTTTTCAGTCTTATGAGGGACAGTAGCCGCAGTGTGCAGACCAGTTACGCAGATGGCTCGGATTCATTAAATTCATTGCTATCTTAATGAGCATATCTACTTATGATGCGAGAGACTTCCATGCTAAGCGAGCCGCACCAGCCATCCCAGCCTGATTCCCAAGCTCTGCGATCGCAATCTGTAGCCCTTCTCTCGATGTAGGCTTCACCCGCCGCTCCACCTCGGTTTTAAGAGTGGGCAAAAATAGATCGGAAGCCGCGCAAAGGCCGCCCCCAATAATGACAGCTTCCGGTGCCAATACATATACCGTGCTGGTGATCCCCGTCGCCAACTCTCGACCGTACTGCTGCCAGAAGGCGATCGCTTCCCTATCGCCTGCGGCGGCTTTATCTGCCATTTCCCTCGGCTCTAGACCCGTGCGACGGCGAATGGCCTGGGCAGAAACGTGCTGCTCTAGAGAGCCATGATTGCCGCTTTTGCATGGAGAGCCATTGAGGTCTACCGTCACTAGCCCTAGCTCCCCTGCCGTGCCGTTATGCCCCACAAATAGCTCACCATTGATAAAAATGGCTCCGCCCACGCCCGTGCCGAGGGTTAGCAGTATCCAGTTTTGAAAGTGACGGCCTGCCCCTAACCATGCTTCGCCTAACCCCGCACAGTTCGCGTCATTTCCCACAGTCGTGGGCAGATCAATCAGCGCTTCTAGGCGATCGGCTAAGGGCACATCCACCCAGCCTGGTAGGTTAATCGCTAGCTTCGCAATCCGGCCTTTCACATCCGCTGGCCCTGGTGTGCCAATTCCAAGAGCGATCGCCTCTCGCTGTGGGTCAAGCTCACGAATTGCCGCTACGATTTCTGCGATTACAGGATCGGGGAATGATGGTTGGGGCGTTGCAATTTTGAGAGCGGCTAAACACTCCCCGGCGCGGGTATAGCGCCCTAATTTAATGTTGGTGCCGCCTAAATCTACCCCAATCACTTGATCTGCCATGGTTAATCTGCCGTTGTGATGGGGGTGAGTAATGCTACTGCATAGGCCGAAATGCCTTCCTCTCGTCCTTCTGGCCCTAGCTGCTCATTGGTGGTGGCCTTTACCCCAACCTGATCTGCGGGGATGGCGAGGGTTTGGGCAAGGCGATCGCGCATTGCCGCAATATGGGGCTTGAGCTTAGGGCGTTCTGCCACCACTACTGAATCAATATTGCTGACTTGCCAGCCCTTAGACAAAATGAGCTGATTGACCTGCTCTAATAGCTTGAGGCTATCGGCATTTTTCCATTGATCGTCGGTGGGGGGGAAGTAGTGACCGATATCGCCTAAACTCAGCGCCCCCAATAGGGCATCCATAATGGCGTGGGTCAGAACATCCGCATCGCTGTGACCCAGCAGCCCGAGTTCATGGTCTAGGTTAATACCGCCTAAAATTAGGGGACGACCTGGGACAAGGCGATGAATATCGTAGCCATTCCCAATGCGGATCTGAACCATAAAGATTGTCCATTAGAAAAATGAGTTGGGTCTTTGGAGGCAAAAGCAGCAGCCTTTAAGGTCAGAAACTCGCGTTAATATGATGCAGTCGCTCGCGATCAATCTTAACTGAGCCAAAGGTCAATGGGGAAGCTGTTTATCGTTGTTGGGGCGTTATTGGGGGGCTTATCGGTTCTCGTGGGTGCGTTTGCAGCCCATTCTTTGCGCGGCGCTCTGTTACCGTCTGCCCTGGCGCTGGTCGAAACGGGCGCGCGGTATCAGATGTATCATGCCTTGGCGCTGTTTGGCGTTGGGCTGATGTCTCTTTGGCAAAAAGAATCAAATTTGCTTTTAGTGACGGCGGGTAGCTGTTTTATGGCTGGCATCCTGTGCTTTTCTGGCAGTCTCTATGGTTTGGGCCTCAGTGGTGCGCTATGGCTGGGGCCTGTGACGCCGATAGGTGGTGTGCTGTTGGTGGCAGGATGGGGTGCAGTGGCGATCGCCGCCCTAAAGCTTTAGCCTTTGGCGCATTGACCTACAACAAACTAAAAACACCGTGCATGGGCGCGGTGTTTTTGGATATGTTTGGGTCAAGTGAAATTCACTAAACCCAACAATAGATGGGACTGAGCTAGGACTTTTTATCCTAGTTGGTTCCTGTAAAGACCACTTCAGGAAAGCGTGTCTTGGCATCATCAACGGGTTTTTTGCGCCCTTCTTCTTGCCAATAGTTGATCACTTCCGTTCCTTGGTTCAGAATTTGGATGCGATCCACTTCCGAAATCCAGGCTTTTTTCTCTAATTCTGTCTTTAGATCTTCCCAGGCATCAGCGCGGGGCCAGAAAAAATAGGAGGTGAGGGGGCTGGTGCCATTGCCAACAACCTGATCGACTGCGAGTGCAACGTTCTCGTCTAGCCAGAGAACCTTCAGAATAAACTTGGACAAATATACCTCCAGCCAATGTGCCGACTGCTACATAATCTACAATCGATGATCTTACCGCATTCGCGGGGTACCCGCGCTCTTAAATGAGGTTGTGTGCAGTAAAAACTGAGTTTTATTACGGATGGCTTTGTAAAGCGATGAATTCTCCCACTCCAAAAGCAATGGTGGTGTTTGACATTGATGGTGTCGTCAGAGATGTAGCAGGCTCTTACCGACGGGCGATTTCTGATACGGTTGAACACTTTACCCAAGGCCAGTTCCGTCCTACGCCAGAAGCGATTGATGAACTGAAAGCCGAAGGCTGCTGGAACAACGACTGGGAGGCTTCTCAGGAACTGATCGCGCGCTTTGCTAAGGTGCCGCGTAATGCCGAGACTTTGCCAGATTTTCGGGCGATCGTCGATTTTTTTCAGTCTCAATATCGGGGCGAAAATTTTTCAGGATATATCCAAAATGAGCCACTGCTGATGAGCCAAGCTTATCTGGAGGGGCTAACGCAAGGCGGTGTGTTGTGGGGCTTCTTTAGCGGCGCAACGCGAGGGTCGGCTGGGTATGTTTTGGAACAGCGTCTAGGGCTAGAGCACCCTGTGTTAGTCGCAATGGAAGATGCGCCAGGCAAACCGGATCCGGCGGGGCTGTTTCAGGCGATCGCACTTCTTGCTGCGCGTCACCCTTTTTCGGTCGATCTTACTGTTTCGCTTAATTTCCCCATTGTCTATGTGGGCGATACGGTTGCGGATATGCAGACGGTGGCGTGCGCAACACACCTGTACCCTATGCAGCAATGGGTTGGGGTTGGCGTGATTCCGCCCCATGTGCAGCAACGATTACCCTATGCGCAGTTATTGAAAGGGGCTGGGGCGATCGCAGTCTTAGATTCAGTAGAGCAGCTTACGTCAGACTATATTGACCGCGATTTTGTTGTTCCTCTAGAAAAATGAGAATCGTTAAGGAGTATGAAGTGATTGACCTTCTATCCCCTTACATGAGTAAGATTTTGGATAAAGAAGAGGGTATAAAATCGTGACAATCCCAAGAATAGAGTATGCGCCTCGGAGTCAGAATGTACGGGTTGTGGGTTATGTGCAAGGAAGTGATGAAACGCCCCGGATATATAGTGTAGATAACCTGTTGAGTGCTGGGGCGATGGGGGACTTAATCG
>JANNDV010000084.1:0-6449 GCA_031387975.1 Acaryochloridaceae cyanobacterium OTE_75_metabat_521
GTCACTTGAGCTTTCTGGGCAGCCTGAAGTTTTTGACGATTCAGAAGTTCCGGCCCTGCAAACCTCACCATTAGATTGAGTACGGTCATTTCATCCACCGGAGCCTTCAACCCTTTAAAAGCTCTATCTATATCAGCCCCACTCCAGTCCATTTGCTTAGAGTAGGCGATCACAGCTTTTTTAGTGGCGAAGGTCTGCATGAGGTCACTTGTACATCTTTACTTTAAAGTACCCAAGTTTTGAGTCTTTTGAACCGAGCGGTCATGAAATTCACCGCTTCACTGTGACCCTCACCAAGTTACGGACAAATTTGAAATATTTTAGAACTCATTAAACTTTACAAAATCCCCTAAAAATCTCTAGGGAATTTTGTGACTGCTCCATTATCCGCATGAAATGGGCGATCTACTCTGCAAGCTAAAATGAAAGAGTCAAATTGAAGTAAGGTCGAAGGGATGGCAGTTCGACAGTCCCGACATAGTATGGAGAAGTGCTGTATTACTTAGCCGTCAGTAGTCTGACGCAAGATTATCTTCAGTTTTTGCAGAAGCCATAGCGCTCACCCACTAAAAATAATCTAAGCTTTTGCCAATAATTCCAGCTATGAACTACCGAAACCACATCATAGTCGAACCTAATAAACGCGGTGGTAAGCCTTGTGTACGGGGTTTGCGAATTACGGTTTATGAAGTGCTTGAGTACCTAGCGTCCGAGATGACCGAAGCAGAGATTCTTGACGATTTTCCCGATCTGACGCGAGAAGATTTGAAAGCCTGCATTGCCTATGCTGCTGACCGTGAGCGTCGATTTATGACTGCTCCATTATCTGCATGAAATTACTTTTTGATGGGCAACGCTATACACACGCCAGTAGTCCCTTAAAGAGCAGCAGTCCATCTACACCGCCTAACGCAGGATCCGAAGCGCGTTCGGGATGGGGCATCATGCCGACCACATTGCCCTGACGGTTACAAATGCCTGCAATATTATTGAGCGAGCCGTTGGGGTTCGCCGCTTCTGTTGGGTTGCCTGCGGCATCGCAATAGCGCAACACAACCTGATGATTGGCCTCAAGTTCAGCAATAGTTTCGGCATCCGCGTAGTAGCAGCCTTCGCCATGGGCGATCGGCAGCGTGATGACCTGTTGAGGCTGATAGGCAGAAGTCCAGGATAAATCGGTACGCTCAACCTTGAGGGTGACGAGATCGCAGATAAAGTGCAGATCCCGATTCCGCACCAAGGCACCCGGCAATAGCCCCGCCTCCGTCAAGACCTGAAACCCATTGCAGATGCCCAACACCCATTTACCAGCGGCAGCATGAGCTTTAGTGGCCTGCATGATGGGGGAAAACTGGGCGATCGCCCCACAGCGCAAATAATCCCCGTAGCTAAACCCACCTGGGATCACAATCACATCTAGGTCGCTAATGTCCGTTTCTTCATGCCAGACCATACGAGTCGGCTGACCCAAGAGATCGCGAGACACCATCGCCATATCGCGATCGCAGTTAGAGCCAGGAAACACCACTACGCCAAAGTTCATGGGCTAGGCTCCTGCTGCTGCGGTGGCGGTGGCAATTGCCGTTAGCTCATAGCGATAGTTTTCTACCACCGTATTTGCCAAAAGCTGATCGCACATGCGATCCACCTGTGCTTCAGCCAGTGCCTGGGTTTCGGCGGTAATATTTAGCTCAATATATTTACCAATGCGAATTTGTTTCACATTGTCGTAGCCCAAGTGGCCTAACCCAGACTGCACCGCAGCCCCTGCCGGATCCAGCACCGAAGGCCGTAACGTCACATAAATTTTGGCGTGATACTTCTGCTGCGTCACTGTAATTATCTTCTAAAGACTGCTGTAGTTTGACTGTACCCGATCTCGTCAACCCACGCCAATACGAGGATTGAGGGTTGAGCGACTTGTCCTGCTGTGTCCTGCCGTGTCCTGAGCTTGCGAAGGGAGCTTGCCGAAGGGAGCCTGTCGAATGAAGCCGAAACCCGCTTCATTCAACTAAGTGGTCTTGATGGCTGTGCTTAAGACATTCTGTAAAAGCAATTCAAATACCCATTCAAATGCCCCCATGGGGGATATGGCGTGTTATGTTTACATAGGTACACAAAGGCTTCATATTACTTTGTCATCACTTACCTCACCGCCTATCGCTTCTGCCAACATGCAGACCCAAGCTACAGCAACACCCGCAGATCAAGATATAGGTCAAGGTGCTCGTCTGGGCTGGCGTTTCTTTGGCCTTGCAGCATTTCTAGTTTCAATTCCAGTGTTTATTCAGGCTCCCTTGGTGCGCCAATGGCCTTGGGTGAGTTTGTTCTTAACCTTGGGCTGGATTGCCTTCGGCTACAGCCTTTACCGAAAGCCTAGTACCGCCCTTTACGGTGATTTGGTGCTGGGGTTTACCTGGAGCTGGTTTGCCGGATCGATCTATTGGGGATGGTTTCGGTGGGAGCCATTTATTCATTTACCCATGGAGTCTATTGGTGTGCCCTTTGCAATCTGGGCGCTGTTGCGTCAGCGCTATGTGGTGGGTTCGTTCTTTTACCTAGGCTCTTTGTGGGGTACAGCCATTACGGATGGCTATTTTTATCTATTGGGTCTCATTCCCTACTGGCGTCAGGTAATGCAGGTCGAGGTTCAAGAGTCTTTGCCCATTTTGCAGACTGCGCTAGGTCAAATTCAAAATTACAGTGGTGCGTTTTGGGCTGGCGCTCTGGTGCTCATTTTAGTGGTCACGGGTCTATTGCCCCTCATCATTCCCGCAGTGCGTCATCGCCATCATCATGCCGTTCACTGGTGGGCATTTATGGGCGCAGTGCTGAGTACACTCTTGGTGGATGGCCTGTTTTGGGTCGCGGTTCGCTTTGCCTAAAACCTGTGGAGTTGAGGGTGCTGTGAAGGATAACTCAGATATCTCAGCGTTGCCATTTACTAAAAAAACGCTGCGAAAGCAGCTTTTAACCCAGCGTAAAGCCCTTACACCTGAAGATTGGCAGATTAAAAGTGATGCGATTTGTCAAAACTTAGCTCAGTTTGAGTGGATGCAAAACGCTCAAACCATTCTGGTTTATTTGAATCATCGCCAAGAACCCAACCTCGCGCATCTCTGGATGCATTACCTCCCGCACAAGCGCTGGGGAATTCCACGCTGTGCTGAAAAAAGCTTGATTTGGCATGAGTGGCAGCCTGCCCAAGCACAGCAGATTCGGCTCGGAGCCTACGGGATTCTGGAGCCGATCTCTACACTGCCTGTGATAGAGGCAAACGCAGTCGATTTAATCCTGGTGCCAGCGGTGGGGTGCGACCGCCAAGGGTTCCGGCTCGGCTACGGTGGCGGCTTCTATGATCGGCTTTTGAGTGACCCAGCTTGGGCAAACATCCCAACCATTGGCATTGTGTTTGAGTTTGCATATTTAGATCGGCTTACCCCAGACCCGTGGGACTATCCGCTACGGGCAGTCTGTACAGAAATCGGGATAAAACATTGTGATTGAACTTTGCTGTGATAAGGTATGGCTCTCTTAAATTCTGCTGAGCCTGCCTGCTAGCCATTCATTCGATGATGAGGCAAGCTAAAGCTAGCAGCCTCTGGCCCTAAAGGGATAATCTGCCCAGGGTTAAGGGGAAATAAATTACCGTAATAGTCGTGCTTGACAGCCGCCAAATTACAGGTTTCAGCAACGCTGGGTAGCTGATAGAGATCTCGTAAATAAGGCCAAAGATTAGGGTAGCCTTGGATTTGGCGTAGGTTGCATTTGAACAGCCCAAAGTACACCGCGTCAAAGCGAAACAGCGTCGTAAAGAGGCGTACATCCGCTAACGTCACCCGATTACCGCAAATATATCGCTGTGTACCTAAAAGCTGATCTAGCGCGTCTAAGGTTGCGAATAGCGATCGACAGGATTCTTCATAGGCCGATTGCGTTTGGGCAAAGCCGCAGCGATACACCCCGTTATTGACCGTCTCGTAAATCTTTTCATTCCACGCGTCAATGTTGTCGCGTAATGCTTCAGGGTAAAGATCGATTTCAGGATGCTGCGCCCACTCATTAAACTGCGCATTGAGCATCACAATCAAATCGGCGCTCTCGTTATTAACGATCGCCCCTGTTTGGCTATCCCACAGCATAGGCACCGTAGAGCGCCCGCTGTACTTGGGCTGCGCTTTTTGATATAGCTCTGGCAGTGTGGTACAGCCTAAATAAGATGCTTCAAATTTCCAGCCGCCTGCATTGACGTTGGGGAGAACTTTGACGACGGCGATCGCCTCATCTAATCCCTTTAGCGCTCTAACAACCAACGTTCGGTGTGCCCAAGGGCAGCCTTCGCCAACGATTAAAACATAGCGACTAGAAGCAGGCGGAAAATCGCTTTCCGCCTCTGAAGAAATCCAATGTCTAAATTCACTTTTAGGCCGCTGATACGCACCGGAGGAAGAGCGGGGCGCTAAACGCGACATCATGAGATGCCACATTGAAGTCCAGATATAGCGACCTGTACCAATAATTAGGGCTGGGGGCAGTGCCATGATTCAACCCTCTCGAATTTGAATTTGATTGCACCTAGACCAATTGCACCCTAGCCCCAAGAAGAAGCAGTATTCTTACGATTCTTCGTCTTCGGTTTCGTCAGTGGCAGGGTAGTAGAACCCTTGAGCGCGACCTGTCAGGATGGATTTACCCATAGACATTGCTTTAGCCGCTTGGACTTTGCCAAGGTGCTTCCAGTTAGCGCGGCGCTTGTCACGCTTAGATTTTGAGGTTTTCTTTTTAGGGCAAGCCATTTTAACCTTGTCGCTGAATCAATTTTGACAACTTTCCAATACTAACATTCTTCCTCTGGGAAGCCATAAATCTGTCCATATTAAAGATTCTCTGTTTCTGGGTTCGCCTTTAGATGATCGGTACAGCCGCAGGACGGGACAGGATCGTAGCCGCCTGCACTCCAGGGGTGGCAGCGCAAAATTCGTTTTAGCGTCAGCCAACCGCCTGCGATCGCCCCATATCGCTCCACTGCCTCCAGTGCATAGGCTGAACAGGTGGGCTGATACCGACAGCTTGGCGGCAGCAATGGCGAAATCAGCCGTCGGTAAAGCTGAATCAGCGTCAGCACCAAAACCTTAATCACGTTCTTGATCGCGTTCATAAATAATAAAAACTGTGAACAATGTTCAACAGAACATGCGAGGGGGCGTGATGTCTCTTAACATTTAGAGTGAGACGAGCTGAGATCGATGGAACAGCCTAAAATACGATGTTTTTATCGTACCCGAGGCAATCAGCCATCACAACTCAGTCATTGACTTCGTGGTTTAACACGCAATTTCTGAGATGATGACTAATATGCCTTAGCGCCTGCTTTCATCTTATGCACCTTAAGTTTAGGCTTGCCCTGCGGACGCTTACGCCCATGCATAGCGACCATTGAGTTAGGTTTCTGAGTCAGGCTTCTGCGATAACATCCTTAGCTCTTAATCAAAATGCCTTTAGCTTTAGGTTTCATCAGAGCTAATGTTTACATCCCTGTTCTACAGGTTCCTGTTCTACAGGTCTTTATATACTTCTGATATCGAGGGTGATCAATGAGATTCCGCGCTTTCATCATTGCACTGTTCGCCGTCTGTCTGACGGCTCTGCCTTTGAGTGGCGGCGATGCGTTGGCTCAGAGCCGCACTAGCCTAACCTACGAAGACATTCGAGGAACAGGATTAGCAAACCGATGCCAAACCTTAGGCCAAACGACTCGGGGTACATTCCCGCTGGAGTCGGGGCAAGAATATGTGTTGACTGAATTATGTCTTGAGCCAATTAATTTCTTTGTTAAAGAAGAGGCTAAAAATTCTCGTCGTGAAGCTGAGTTTGTCCCTAGTAAGGTCATGACTCGTTTAACAACCTCTCTAGAGGGCGTTAATGGAACGCTCAAACCCAATCAAGACGGTGGTTTGACGTTCTACGAAGAAGATGGCATGGACTTTCAGGCCATTACGGTAAAGCTATCGGATGGTGAGCTAGTTCCGATGCTCTTTACCCTTAAGGGTTTAGTGGCTTCAACCCAAGGTGGACTAACCACAATTAACGCCTCCACAGATTTTCAAGGAGAGTATGACGTACCGTCTTACCGGACTTCAAACTTTTTGGATCCGAAGGGTCGTGGTTTAACCACGGGTTACGACAATGCTGTGGCTCGGCCTGCGGTGGCTGAGGGTGAAGAAGAAGTGGCTCGCGCCAATGTGAAGCGCTTCATCGTAGGCAAAGGTGCAATTTCAATGCAGGTTGCGAAGGTTGATGGTCGCACTGGAGAGATTGCAGGTACCTTTGAGGCGGAGCAGCCTTCAGATAGTGACATGGGTGCCCATGAACCCAAAGATGTCAGAATCCAAGGCGTTTTCTACGGTCGCGTTGCGCAGCAAGAAGCCTAAAGATTAGTTAACGTCTTT